>DAOOCD010000085.1:0-13193 GCA_035408225.1 Cyclobacteriaceae bacterium
TTGGAGATAACCAGCGTAGCATTAATGGCGTAGTCCAATAAACTCATTCCCTGAAAAGGCATTTGCATCACCCGGCCTTTGTCAATTAGAGAATAGACCTGTTGCGAGCGTTCATCCTGATATTGATTTACCATCAATCGGTTTTTACGGGCGGTAGCTTTCCAGTTAACCGTGCGGAAATCATCACCGGTTACATATTCTTTGATTAACTCAAATTCCTGATTGTGACCGATGCGTCTTATTTTTTTTATTCCGGTGTTCGTTAACCGCTGACTAATCGCCAGCAGTTCGTACTTGCGCATTTGAATGTAGGAAGGGTAGACCGGAACAAGTTTATCTGCTGAGAAGCGAAACCTGCGAGCGATAAGTTTTAAAGTGGAACTTGCTAGTATGTTTACTGCACCAAATGAATACTCGCCCCGCTTTACTGGTCTTAATGTATACTTGATTACTTTCTGATCTCCGGGACCAAGCAATAAATTGAACTCGAGGTCTCTGCGCTGAAACTGATGAGGGATTTCATCAAACACTCTTAATGCAATTGGGAAAGCATAAAAGCTTTCAAAATAAATTGTGATTTCGTTTTCATCGCCATTCGAAAGTTTATCTGCAAGAAGGCGTTCACCACGCATTCCTCGCTTAACCCTGAACAGTAAAATAATATCGGTCAACAAACCCGCGATCAATAGAAAAAATAAAATTTTGGGTACGATGTAGCCTCCGCCAAACACAAACGTGATAATGAATACCATCACCACCGATCCGATCAACAAAAACAGACGATTTTGTAAATATAAATCGCGAACCAACTTCATTAGCGTGGCACTTCAATTTTATCAACGATTTGCTTCACCACTTCATCGGCCGATACACCTTCCATTTCTTTTTCAGGACTAAGAATAATTCGGTGACGAAGTACGGGAAGAGCAGTGAATTTGATATCCTCCGGACTAACAAAATCCCGACCGTTAATCATCGCATAGGATTTAGCGCCCATTAAGATTGCAATTGAAGCCCTGGGGGAGGCCCCGAGAAATACCATGGGATTATTTCGGGTTTCCTGAATAATCTGGGCAATGTAGGTTAATAGATTTTTTTCAATGTGAACCTGTTGAACAAATTGTCTAAACCCATGGATCTGATCTGCAGTAAGTACGGAGTTCACTTCAGCCACTGGCTGAAACCCCTTGCGTTCATGATGCCGTGATAAAATTTCAATCTCCTCGTCTTGTGAAGGGTAATTCACCGCAATTTTAAAAAGGAAACGATCTAACTGTGCTTCCGGAAGTCGGTAGGTGCCTTCTTGTTCTATGGGATTTTGAGTGGCGAGAACCATGTAAGGACTCTTCATTTTATGTGTATGTCCATCAACAGTAACTTGTCGCTCTTCCATCACCTCAAACAAAGCTGCTTGAGTTTTAGCAGGGGCACGATTGATTTCGTCTATCAACACAATATTTGAAAAAATGGGCCCGGCTTTAAATTCGAATTCCGAAGTTTTCAAGTTATACACCGAGGTTCCTAATACATCGGAGGGCATCAGGTCCGGGGTAAATTGGATCCTGGAGAAATCAACTGAAATAATTCGTGAAAGAAGTTTAGCGGTAAGAGTTTTAGCTACCCCAGGCACACCTTCTATAAGAACGTGACCATCGGCCAGGATAGCCGTAATCAACAAATCGATCATTGTCTCCTGGCCTACAATTACTTTTCCGATTTCTTCTTTTATTTTTTTTACCTGTTCATTCAAGGCAGTCAGGTCTACACGATTTTGAAAAAGATTCTCTTCCATATAGGGTTATTTCTTTAGTTGAAATTTTTCGATTGAACGATTTAAGTCAGTTAATTCATTAGCGGTAATTTTTTCCTTTGTTAATACCTGATTAATGATCGAGATAAGTTCGCGTACGGTCTTCTCCGGTGCTCCTGATTTCTTTGCTAATACGGCAACAAATCCCTCATCGCGTTGTTGAAGATTCATTAGGTAATGAGCGCGTACCTGGTCAAAGAAAAATTGAATTTTCTTCTCAGCAATATTCTTGTGGTCACCCCGCTGATAATATAAATTCCCGATAGTAGCAATAAACTCCAGCGTGGTATTGGCCAACGGTTTAATGATAGGAATAATTCGCTGTTTGCGCTTGGCCTCAAAAAGCATGAAGAGCAAAAGTGCCATGATAGAAATGTAATAAGCCCAGCGCAAGGGTTCGTTGGTTAAAATAAATCTTAAGGGTGTTGCCACTTCCATTCTTCCCAAATGATAATACTCTGTCCAATACGTGCTTCGTTTTGGTAAATAGGAAAGCAGGGTAGAAGCGAATTCATGATTTTCTTCATTCAGTAAATGAATGTTGGTGAATATCATGGGGGTACTATTAAGTATAATGGCACCTTTGCCCCTGGTGATACGTACTGTGACAGGTTGGTTAAAATCATTAGTGGCAATTACAGTAGCATTAATAGAATCGAGATCGCTGAAATAATTATGAATGTTGCCCCGCTTAAACCGAAACTGGCGGGTTGAATCCATTGCGGGGCTAATAAAATGCAAATAAGCCGTATCAGTCTGTACAAAGGCATTATCACTTTCGAAAAAGGAGTCACTTGTTTCCAAACCAAGCGTATCTGCAAATGACCCGTAAAAGTCATTGGCCGAAATAAATATTGTACCACCTGCGTCTGCATGTCTTAAAAGCATTTCCGTATCCTCTTTGCCAGCAGAAAAACCACTACTCAAAATCAAAATATTCTCTTGCAGCTGCAACGAATCTTTTAATTCATAAAGAGTTTGGTAGGAATTTTTTATAGGGCCTTTTACAACTTCAGGTAAAAGCTCATTCAAGGCGTAGGTGCCATATGGATTTTTATCGTCATGAGCGAGAGTTACTGTCCAATCATATTGACTGCTTTTGGAAAGCATGAGTACCAGGAGTAGCCCTGCCAGCAACCCGATGTACATTATGTATTTCCAGTCTTTTTTCATTTTATTTTTTCTTTCCAGAAAGTAAATGTGTTTTTTACTTTTTGAAACTGCTCTGCGCTAATCGAAAAGTTCCCATACCAGGCATAATCAAAATAAAAACTCAACTCATTCAATCCGGTTTTTATTTCACCTTTTTGCAGTTCTTCCACGTAATCGTGATTGGTCTTGCCGGCACTAAAATCTATCAAATGTTTATCCGAAAGAATTTTAAGTGAGTAAAGGAAAATCAATCGCGTAGCCAATCGGTATTCTTTCTTTTCAGTTGCTTCCTGGATAAGTGTATCGAAGTTCATTGCATGAATATTCTCATGAAAAACCTGATATCCTTGCTTTCCATGGTCAGCGCCTGAATAGAAAACCCTGAATGCATTTACTTTTAACAGCATCATAATCACAACAATAGTGAGGATGATGGCAATTGTATACATTAATAAACGCCCCAGATCGGTGGTTGTGGCTTTCCCAAATAGTGAATCGATTAACCAACCTAACCACTGAAGGAATCGATCCCACAATGTTTCTGCTACCGTTGGAGGTTGTGTATAGATAAGATCCGGATCGGCCTTTAGCTTCTCTACTTCTGATTGTGAAAATTTTCTTACTTCAATGCGGGTAGTATCAGCTGGACCTGAGAATTTATTTTCTTTATCAGTTTTTAAAACCTCAAAAACGGTGCTGTCTTCTGTATTTTGAGAATCCGTAGTATCTGTAATTACAGGCTTAACAGATTGCCCAAATGATGCAATGACAAGAGAAAAGAAAAGGAATACTGAAATGAATTTAGTCAAGGGTTTTGATTTTGTTTCCAATTCAATAGTGTTCCTCCGGCCTGTTCTCTGGCGAATTTGCTTGTCCTAAATTCTCAATTTGATTCATAAGGCCACGCGCTTCCTTGAGTTCCACAAGGTTGAAATATTGGAAGGCAATGCCAATATTGGGTAATGCATAGAGGAGCATCTGGGCCATATAATAAAGCGTAAAGAAGACCATTGTCCAGATTTTCATTGAATCCGAGAACTCCATGGCAGATCCGGTTGAGACTGAGTGCATGGAGGAGGTGAAAATTATTATGTAATAGGGGATAAGGAATATGTATGAAGAAACCCCCATGATCATTTGTAAAATGAAAACTAACCCAAAGGTGCTCCACCACTTGCCATTGTTAACCAGGCGAAACGACCGGACGACTGAATCAAAGAAATTCTTTTTCTCATACGATTGAATAAAGAAGGTGAGGGAAGCGCTGAAGATGAGATAAAATATTCCGCAAATGAAGGCCATTACTCCAAAGAAAATCAAAAACCCAGAAATAGAACCTAATACTACAATAGGGATCAACAGCACGATGTAGGCAATTATTAGAAAAACGAAAAATAGTAAGGTGCTGCCTAGGTACGTCCAAAATGTATTGCGTACCCGATCCCACACTTCTTGAACTTCAATCTTGTTAGTCTTTCGTTCATCATAAATAATCAGATAGTTATTTATGGTAGCGATTGTAACAATGAAGCTGATGAAAAGAAATATAAACATGAGAATCAACTGAACCCAAAAATTAATGGATAGAAAATAATCACCGAAGGCTTCCGGATTACCGGCATTGTTCTGCATGGATTGCGATAGCGTCATAAATTCGCCCATGAATGAACCTATCAACAAGCTTCCTACCAGCACAGAAGGCCCGGCTATATAAAGAATACTCTTGCCCAGGGATTTAAAGTTTTGACGAATGAACTCAAAGGTGGCATTCATCTTTTTACTAAAATCGCGGGCACGCTGAAATTCAATTGCTCTAAATTCTTCCATTGCGTTTTAACTGAATAGGGTAAAGGATGAAATAGTAAATCATGAGAAAAGCGGATAAACCGATTATTGTTGTTTTTATGCTCCAATGCATAAAGGCATAGCGCGTAATAAACGACTCAATAAAACCAGCCATAATGAAAAAGGGGACGAGGCCCATCGTAATTTTCAGACCTTTCATAGCCCCTACTTTAAAAGAAGCAAGCCGCGAATAGGTACCGGGAAATAAAATACTGTTGCCCATTACAAAACCAGCGGCTGCGGCAATCACAATCGAAGTAAGTTCAATGGTTCCGTGAAGCAAAATAACGGGTAGCCCCTGAGCAAGTTGATTCTCATTATAAAAGAACATTATAAAGGTGCCTACCATCAAGGCATTATAAAACAAATAGAGGCCCGTGCCCAGGGAAGCAAATACTCCATAAATAAAGATCATGAAGGAGACGAGGATATTGTTTCTTGTTATCAGAAAGAACATTTCAATTTCACTGCTTGAGGAATACACTTTCGTGGGATTACCATTTTTGATATTCTCCAGGGTCATATTTACATATGAATCGCCCAGAACCAATCGGACAAAAGTGTCGTCATAGGCTGCTGACACCGCACCAATGGCTCCCGCAATTATGAAAATCACAAATGCATAAAAAAGTTGTTTCTGTACGGTGAACATAACAGCCGGCAATTCTACTTTCCAGAAAAGAATAAACCGGTTTTTATCTTCTTTTTTGTTTTTATAGATCTCGCCATGGATTTTACTAGCCAATGAATTGAGATACTGGGTGGTTCTGCTGTTGGGATATTGGGTTCGCGAAAAGGAGAGATCGTCTGTAATTTGAATAAATAATTCGGCTAGTTTGTCGGGTGGGGCATTTTGCTGGTTTTTCACCACAGTCTCGAATTCTTCCCACCGCGTTTTGTTACGTTTTACGAATGCCGATTCTCTCATAAAAAAGGAAGTTGGAAGATAGAGGTTAACCCTTTTTCTTCCAACTTCAAATTAATAGAAATAAAAAATTCTTGTTTAACTTTCTTTAGCGGCTTTTTCCACCTGGCTCCACACACGCCATAAATTTTTATAACAAACTTTAGCGATATCTTCTTCTGTGTAGCCGCGTTTTAATAGTATATAAATCAAATTTGGAAAACAGGAAGCGTCTTCAAGGCCAGTTGGCAAATCTCCATCTACACCATCAAAGTCGGAGCCAATACCCACGTGATCGATGCCCGCAATCTTAACTACGTGATCAATGTGATTGGCTACCATTTCAATATCTGTCTTTAAAGATGGATTGTCTTTTTTGAATTGCTCAATTAAGGGCTTGGCTAGGGTATCACTTAAGGTCAAGCCTTTTTCACCCAACAAAGCAATTAATTTTTCACGATTGATTTTATTTTGGTTCACCACGGTAGAATCCAGGAAAGCATTGTAGAAGTTGATCATCATTACACCTCCATTTTCTCCCAGTTTTTTAATCATATCATCGGTCATGTCGCGCTTAACGGTTGGCGCAAAGGCCCGGCAAGAAGAATGAGATGCAATGCAGGGAACTTTGGTAAGTTTCATCACCTGATAGAACGTGCTGTCGTCCACGTGCGATATGTCCACCATAATCCCAAGTCGATTCATTTCTTTTACTACTTGCACACCAAAAGGACTAAGCCCATTCCAGGTGCGAGTGGTGTCGCCTGATGAATCGCAGATCTGATTGTCTTTACTGTGTGTTAAGGTGATATAGCGAACACCACGATCAAAAAAGTATTGGAGATTTTTTAAATCATTTCCAATAGGCGCACCGTTCTCCATCCCCATTGGCAAAGAAATTTTTCCTGCTTTGAAATTGGCTTCAACTTCTATTGGGGTATTGGCCAATGCAAATTTATCAGGAAATAAAGTTGGGATAGCGTGTACATTGTCAATCAATGAATCGGCAAATGCTTTGCCCATGTCATTCTGCCGCTGGTAACTGGCAGGTATATAGATAGACATGAAAGGGGCAGTATGTCCTCCTTTTATGGCTCGCTCGTAATCAAATTCACCCCCGATGTCGGACAGGACTATTGATTTTGTCTCTTCAGTAAGTACAATTTTCTTCTCTTTCAGCCTTTCAGGAAAATCCACATGACCGTCTGCAATGATGAATTTATGGGCTAGTTCGTTTGCATAGGCACGAAGCTCTTCATCATTCATTCGATCGACCGGTTTCTTTTCCGTACAACTGTATCCGATAATACTGAAAAGCAACAGCGCGACTTTTAATTTCATCATTAAAATAGTTTACGTTTGGGATGGTAAGTTACGCATTAAACAGAATCATTTACTTTTGCTTTGAGCATTGGTAATTAGATTGGAAAAACGGTAAGCACATGCAGACTATTCAGGTACGCACTACTCAAAATGTTTTTATTCACTACCCGGTGGCGAGTGTTGGCGATCGGATTCTGGCTTACCTACTGGATCGCGTGATATTAATAGTTTATTCAATTGCCATAGGCGCACTTCTTATAAATTTAGACATCGAGGAGTACTGGGTTTGGATTATGATTTTAGGAACCCCCTGGTTGCTCTATAATGTCTTGTTTGAGATATTCATGAATGGGCAATCTCCCGGCAAACGGGTATTGAATATAAAGGTCGTGCGATTGAATGGCACACCACCGGCTGTGGGTGATTACATCCTGCGGTGGATTTTTGGCTTCGTTGATTTTTATGTTCTTGGCGGAGCTATAGCGGTTATACTGGTAGCAGCCGGAGGGAAAGGTCAACGTCTGGGCGATATCGTTGCTGGCACTTCTGTAATTAAACAAGTTGAGCAAAAGGAGATCACCGCCCAGGAAGTTTTTGTTATTGCGGACACTTCCTATCAACCTGTTTTTGCTCAGGCCATTCAATTAAATGAAGGTGATATTGACTTAATTCAGCGAGCCCTTGAGGTAAACCGAGATTTAGGGAATTCTAAACCCATGCTTGCGGTAACGGAGAAGATTAAGGCTCAGTTGGGAATACAAACCGATTTACCACCCGTAAAATTTTTATATACGCTCATCAAAGATTTTAATCATCTCACTTCGCGATGAGGAAATTGGCTGAGATTACCCACGCTCAACTCGCCCTCCGAAATGGCCAGGATAAACCTGAAATCTGGATTGCCTATCAGGGACTTGTTTATGATGTTTCAAGTTCGCGCCTGTGGCTTAAGGGCAAGCATTATGAGCACTGGGCCGGGCAGGATCTGACCGATGAATTGAAAGACGCACCTCATACAGAAAAGGTCTTTGAAAAATTTAAGGTAATCGGAACTTTGCTGTCCGTAAATTAAGATGCGGATTTCAGTAAATTACATCGGTTGTAAAATTTCAAAGCAATCTACTTATGATCATAATTGCAGACAGTGGGGGTTCCAAAATTGATTGGCGACTCCTCAAAAAAGATGGTACCATTGGTCAGGCACACAGCCCAGGCTTTAATCCTTACTATCAACCTTTGAATGATTTGAATAAAATTGTTGAGGAGCATTTAGTGCCCCAGGTAAATGAATCCGTTGAAAAGATATTCTATTATGGAACCGGAGTTTCATCCGAAAAAAATCAGATTGTAATTCAGGATGCCTTTGCGAAATACTGGCCTAAGGCTCATATTGAAATAGGCTGGGACTTGTTGGCAGCAGCTCGTGCACTGTGTGGCAGAGAGCCAGGGATTGCCTGCATTTTAGGCACCGGATCAAATTCATGCTTGTATGATGGCGAGAAAATAATTGATAACGTAGCAAATCTTGGCTGGATTTTAGCCGATGAAGGTTCTGGTACTTATATAGGTAAGAAGTTTATCTTCGATTATTTTCGGAAAGAAATGCCAGAGTCGCTGGCAAAACAGTTTCAAGCCCGTTATCCGTGGAGCCGCGAGGAAGTTCTTGAAAAAGTTTATCAGGGCGAGAAGCCGGGGGCTTTTTTGGCAAGTTTCGCAAAATTCATTTTTCAACATTTAAAAGAGCCCTACTGCTATCAGCTTATCTACACTAGTTTTGCTGACTTTTATCAGAACAACGTGATGAAGTATGATAACTACAAGAACACGAAGGTCCACTTCACTGGCTCTATTGCATTTTATTTTAGTGATGTACTGCGGCAGGTAGCTAACGACAAGGGACTTACTGTAAAAAATATTCTCGAAGGACCTATTGCTGGTCTTACACTCTATCATCAAAAAGATCTTTAATTTTAATTGACAATGAACAATGGATAATTGACAATCTTTCATTGTCCACCTTCAACTGTCAATTACCAATTTTTACTTTTATGCATCAGATCGAGCCTTTCTCAAATTGGCTTAAGTATTATGATTCATCGTTGGATGAAGAGTCTCCGTTTTATGGGAAAGAGTATAATTACGATCTCTATTCCGAAACGGTGTATGGATATTATATAGACCCGGCCTGGGATTCCATCGGTTCAGAAACTTTATACCTAAAAACGCTCTATGCAGATTACGATGAAGGATTTGTTATTCTTGAATTCATTGGCGAATGGAATGATACCCTTCACAATGATATCATGACCCTGAAACGTGATTTTCTGGAACTGTTGCTGTACAAGGGTATCAACAAATTTATTCTGATTGGTGAGAACATTTTCAACTTCCACGGATCAGATGATCTGTATTACGAAGAGTGGTTTGAAGAAGTGGAGGACGGGTGGATCGCTGCTGTAAGTTTTCCTGAATTCATTCAGGAGGAATTTAAAAAGTATAAGATTGATTGCTATGTTAATATGGGTGGCACCCTGCAAATCTCCCATTGGCGCACCTTGCATCCACTTAAGTTTTATGAGTTGGTAAAACAGCTCATTCAACGTAGGTTAAATTAAAGAAAGGAAAGTTGGGCATGACCAACCGGTACATCGGCCGGCACAAGAAATTGCCGTTTTGATTTTACTTCTAAGCAAAGTACCCGAGTTCTGCGCAATTTTCCCTTTTTAAACCAACGTCCGTTCAAATCAAAAACGCTGCCTTCAGGTAGCTGAGATAATAAAGTTGTTTGGGCTGCCCTGGGATCTTTACTGCGCAGTAGTTTGGTCAACTCGGTATCAGAATAGGTGGATGCTTTTGGGTTTGCCATATGTTTTTGAAGACAAACCAGAATATCATTTGGAAAGACTTGTTCGGTTAGAACAGGGTTTAGCAATTCCTGAAATTTACTTTTCCACTCCACACCATGGGCCTCTGCACGAAAACCATGGGTTTGATGTACATGAAGATGTGCAACTTCATGGATATAGGTGATCAGAAATTCAAAAGAGTGCAGATCTTTATTAACCGTGATTCTGGGTGTTTGTCCATGACGGCAGGTGAAGTCGCCAGACTTGGAAATTCTTTTTTTACTTAGGTGAAAGTGAAAAGGGTTTTGTTCCCAAAGTTGAATACAGTAGTCCAGCGAGGCAGCTGGTAAATGGTGTATCAGGTTATTTCGAAGCAGGGTGTTTGTCAAAACATTGCAAAATAAAAAAGGCTTTAGATCTCTAAAGCCTTTCCGGGAACAATCTTTGTAAGATTGATTACTTTACAACAGCAGCAGAGTCAACAACAGCGCTTACTGAGTCAACAACTGCATCTACAGTTGAGTCCATTACAGTAGTAGCTACTGAATCCACTGCAGCAGCAGCTTCTTCTTTTTTAGCACCACAAGCGACCATTGATACCGCAAAGCCACATACGATAAGAGATGCAATAATTTTTTTCATAGTTTATAGGTTTTTTGAATTTGGCTGCAAATGTAGGTCATTTAGGCGGTTTTTGCCTCATAGCCCTGAAAGATATTAGAAATATATTAGAGAAATTGACTAATAAATCGACCAGTTTCACTCAGCAATCGTTTGCTGAATTATTTCTTCCGGAAAAACAGCCTTACCGGTACGCCCTCAAAATCAAATTTTTCCCGGAGCTTATTCTCTAAAAACCGGGTGTAAGAAGTCTGAATGTACTGAGGATGATTGCAGAAAAAGGCGAATGCCGGTGATCGACCTGGCACCTGGGTAATGTATTTGATCTGAATATGCTTGCCTTTAATAGCCGGTGGCGGGTAGTGCACTATTTCAGGTAGCATGGCATCGTTGAGTTCGGAAGTAGGTACCCTTTTGGTTTTGTTGTTATATACTTCTACAGCTTTTTCTATTACCTGAAAAATACGCTGCTTGGTTACAACAGAGGCGAAAATCATGGGTATGTAGTCGATAGGCGCCAGTTTTTCCTGCATATCTTTTTTAAAGGTCTCAGCAGTTTTGGTGTCTTTCTCAATCAGGTCCCACTTATTTACCATGATCACAATTCCTTTGTTCTGTTTATGGGCTAATACGATAATGTTTACATCCTGGGATTCTAACCCGCGTTCTGCATCGACTACTATAATACATACGTCACTTTCTTCCAATGCCCGCAACGAACGCAGTACGGAATAGAACTCTACATCCTGCGTTACTTTACTTTTCTTACGAATACCCGCTGTATCAATCAGGATAAAATCATTGCCATACATTTTGTAGCGCGAATGAATAGCATCTCGCGTTGTACCGGCTTCGTCAGTAACGATACTACGCTCCTTACCCAGCAATACATTCAGAAAGGATGACTTGCCAGCATTGGGTCTTCCTAAGATTGCAATCTTTGGAATGCCAGCATCGGGATCCTCAATCCCCTCAGATGGGAATATTTTTACTAATTCGTCTAAGAGTTCACCGGTTCCCGAACCATTTTCGGCAGACATGGTATACACTTCGCCCATTCCCAACTCATAAAACTCGTTGGCTTCGGCCGTCTTACTCGGTGTATCGGCTTTGTTGGCCGCTATAAAGACTGGCTTCTTAGATCTGCGAATGATCTGCGCAAACTCCTTATCATATCCAGTAAGTCCTACTTTGCAATCCACCATAAAAATCACAGCGGTGCACTCATCCAATGCTAATTCTACTTGTTTTCTGATCTGGGATTCAAACTTATCATCGGAGCCGGTTACATAGCCACCGGTATCAATCACGGTAAAAAATTTACCAATCCACTCGGCATAACCATAGTGGCGGTCGCGGGTAACGCCCGGCATATCATCCATAATAGCTTGCCGTTGCTCAACCAACCGGTTAAAAAAGGTGGATTTACCTACATTGGGCCTGCCTACTATTGCTACTATGTTTGCCATGATTTCTGAGATCGGAATTTTCCGGACCACAAAGGTAACAAAATAGCCGGTAGCGATTAGTTTAAGACTGGAACATAGACCTCCTCAACGAGGGTCTTAATCCAGGTATCCGAACTGTTTTAGCTTTAACTTTTGCTTTCGCCAGTTGTCAGCCACTTTTACGTGGGTTTCCAGAAAGACTTTTTTGCCAAAAAACTTTTCAAGATCCTCGCGGGCCTCAGTACCTACTTTTTTAAGCGAACTGCCCCCTTTGCCGATTAGGATTCCCTTTTGGGAATCACGCTCAACATAAATGTTAGCCCGGATTCGAATAATGGCTTCTTCCTCCTTAAAAGTCTCAATACCCACTTCTGAGCTATAAGGAATTTCCTGTTCGTAATTCAGTAAGATTTTTTCTCTGATGATTTCGGCAGCAAAGAAGCGTTCACTCCGATCTGTAAGTTCCTCTTTAGGGTAATAACCCGGATGTTCAGGTAAGTATTTTTTGATGGTGTCTAGCAACAGACTCACCTTCGTCCCTTCTTTAGCCGATACCGTAATTATTTCTTTAGCTGCAATAAGACTTTTCCAATAGGTAACCTTGTCTTCTACTTGCGATCCTTTCCCCTTATCGATTTTGTTGATCACTAATAGAATGGGTGTCTGGATTGTTTTAAACAACGAAAAGAGTTGTTCATCGTATTTCTCATCCAGCTCTACAATAAGTAAGATCAGATCTGCATCATCCAGCGAAACTTTTACATAGCCCATCATGGCCTCTTGCAATTCGTATTTCGGCTCAAGAATGCCTGGGGTATCGGAATAGACTATTTGGAAATCTTCGCCATTCAATATTCCCATGATACGATGACGGGTAGTTTGAGCTTTTGCGGTGATGATGGAGAGATTTTCGCCCACCAGTTTATTCATCAGGCTGCTCTTACCCACGTTGGGCCTGCCTACAATACTAACGAAACCGGATTTGTGGGGTGAGGGCATGGTAGCTAACGAAATAGACTAATAGATAAATTCAAATTTACCATTTTACTTTAAGGCCTCACTTTATTATTTCTTATGGCTTTCTGGCGTTAGCGAAGTATTCGCCATTGCTCGATCGTATCAAGCACTACAGGATTAAAGTCTTTGGGTATTTGGTTTTTAGGCCCTAGGGTTCTACTTTTGTCCCTCCAAATCGCGGGGTGGAGCAGTTGGTAGCTCGTTGGGCTCATAACCCAAAGGTCACA
>DAOOCD010000086.1:0-13026 GCA_035408225.1 Cyclobacteriaceae bacterium
AATGGGTATGGAATCCATTTTTGCAGTGGTTGATATATTTTTTGTCAGCAAACTTAACAATAGCAATGCTGTGGCTGCTGTAGGTTATACCGAGTCAGTCTTAAGTATTTTATATTCTCTTGCTATGGGCCTGGGGATGGGCGCAACCGCTATCGTGGCGCGCAGGGTTGGTGAACATGACAAAGAAGGGGCAAGCAGAGCGGCTGTGCAAGCCATTTATCTTGGTTTAGGAGTATCGTTTACCATTAGTATGATAGGAATATTTTTTTATGAAGATATTCTTCGGTTGATGGGGGCGTCTGATGATGTGATTACTTCGAGTTCTTCGTATGCATTCTGGATGTTTGCAGGCAACTACACGGTTACACTGCTATTTTTAATCAATGCTATTTTTCGTGGTGCCGGTAATGCAGCCATTGCGATGAAGGCTTTGCTATTAGCCAATGTTCTTAATATGATTCTAGATCCCATCTTCATTTTCGGTTGGGGCCCGATTCCCGCCATGGGAGTTGAAGGTGCAGCCATTGCTACGAATATTGGAAGAGGGATTGGTGTCATCTTTCAATTGTATTTTCTTTTAAATGGATTAAGCATTATTAAGATAAGATGGAATAACCTTGGACTTAAGTCAGCCATTATTTTCAATGTGATTAAAGTTTCCGGGGGTAGTATTCTTCAATTTATTATTGGATCGGCCAGTTGGATATTTTTGATGAAACTGATGTCAACCTTTGGTGACAATGCTGTGGCGGGGTATACAATTGCTATCCGGGTATTTATTTTTACGCTCTTGCCATCATGGGGCCTGGCCAATGCAGGCGCTACTTTAGTTGGACAAAACCTTGGTGCAAAGCAACCGGAGCGCGCGGAGACTTCGGTGTGGCGGGCTGCATATCTAAATGCTTTCTTAATGGCATTTGTAATGATTCTTTTTTTAACTATTGCGCCTGCCATCATAGGCATCTTTACAAAGCAACCAGAAGTATTGTTCTATGGAGCGCAGGCTTTGCGTTATGTTAGTCTTGGCTATATTTTCTATGGTTATGGAATGGTTGTAGTGCAAGGCTTAAATGGTGCGGGAGATACATACACCCCTACCATCCTAAATGTATTTGGTTTCTGGGTGTTTCAAATACCCTTTGCGTATCTGGTAACAATGCAGTTGGGCTGGGGTCCCAAAGGAGTATTTATTGCTATCGTGCTAGCCGAAACCCTGATGGCCACTGCCGGAATAATTATATTCAGGAGAGGAAAGTGGAAGACTGTTAAGATTTAGAGTTCTGGATGCTTGCTGCTGGATGTTAGATAAATGTATCTAGCGTCAAGCAACGAGTATCCAGATTCATTGATTTTCTTTTTTCTTGAATGCCGTTTTAAACGCATTTTCAAATTCACTACCAGCCTTTTTCAACGAGCTTTCCACTTCTTTCCAGCGGTCTTTGTTTTCGGCTTCTTTTTTTAACTTTTCTGCGGCCACTTTTAATTCATCGTACTTGGTCTGCATATCGGCTTCTGCGCGCGTTCCTGCATCTTTTAGTTCCACCAGAAACTGATCTAGTTTTTTGCCGAAGTCTTTAAAAAACTTTTCCGCTTTTCCTTCTTGATTTGTTTCCATAACCGATTTATTTATTCAACTTACTAATCTAATCTTTTTACCATGAACAGCCAAGAAGATCCCCTCGAACATATTCAACATTTGCTTGAGAGTAAATCAACGGCCAAGCAAGTTACTTACAAAAATTTATTATTCGCTTTTTCTATCTTATCCAAGGAATCGAAACGAATTGTTGATGAACTAAAGAAAAAGGTAAAACCGGGTGATGAAGATGTTACGGTTGATTTTAAAATTATCAATGAACATGAATTTCATGTTAAGCTTGCTGGTGACTTGTTGATTTTTGTGCTTCACACCAACGTGGTAACTTTTTCGGATGAGCATGCTGTAATGAAATCGGATTATATGCAGGAAAAAGAAGTCAATCGTTACTTTGGTCAAATCATGATTTATAATTTCATGTCCGATTCCATCAAGTACAATCGGATGAATGACCCAGGATATTTAATCGCCCGCGTGTTAATCAATCACGAAAGTCGCTTTTTGGTGGAAGGCGAAGGACAATTAGGTTTCTTGTTTAGTGCTATTTCAGAGAAACCGATTGGGGAATCAGATTTAAATACAATTGTTAAATTGAGTTTGACCATCGCCATTGAAAATGATCTCATGGCTCCTCCTTTTCCGCAAGTTCAATTTATTACATTATTTCAGAAGACTGAGAAAACCCAGGAATTAGGTGCAGGTCAAAAAATTGGTTTCAAAATGAGTTATCATGGAAATCAACCCGGTTAATTTATCGAAAAGTGCTTTGGCTGATTGTTGTCTTACTATAAATTTGATCGAACCAACTTAAGGATCTTGAAAACAAGAATTTTCTCATTGCTGATAGTAGTTCTGTTGACTGCCTGTGCAAGCAATCAGCGGGGCTCCTATAAGCCCAAGTATAAAAAGCCAGATCCCAATAAGCCCATGCCATGTCCTCTAAAAGACTGCTAACCATGAGAAAAATTATCATTGCAATCGATGGATTTTCGGCATGTGGTAAAAGCACCACTGCCTGGGAGGTAGCCAAAGAATTGAATTACAAGTACATTGATTCAGGGGCCATGTATCGGGCTGTTACCCATTATTTCCTTGAACACCACGTAGCCATTACCAACCCAAAGGAGGTAGATAAGGCCTTACGGGAGATCAAGGTTTCATTTCTGGTGAATGCAAAGGGAATAACGGAGACCTTTTTAAATGGGATTAATGTTGAAAAGAGCATCCGGAAAATGAAAGTCTCTGAGTTTGTTAGTGAGGTAAGCGCCATTAAGGCTGTTCGGGTAGCCATGGTTGAGCAGCAGCGTAAATTGGGTAAAGACCGAGGAGTTGTGATGGACGGCCGGGATATTGGGACAGTGGTTTTTCCGGAAGCGGAATTGAAAATATTTTTAACGGCAGATATTCTGGTTCGGGCTTTCCGCAGGCAAAAGGAACTTTTAGAACGTGAAGACCTTGTTGACATTGACTCCATCATCGAGAACCTGGAGAAACGCGATAAATTTGATAGTAACCGTACTGAAAGCCCGTTGTTAAAGGCCACTGATGCAATCGGAATTGATACTACTCACATTACCATTGATGAACAGGTAGACGAGGTAATCCGGATGGCTTTGACTAAGATGATACGACCTGTTAAACGACAAGCCTAGACAATCGGGAAAAGCTACATTTTTCCTATAAATTCTTTGCTTCTACAACTCTTTGCTGGTAGGATTTAATTGCTAATTTTGCCCCGATCTAAACTAATATTGCCGTTTACTCATGGGCAAATTCATCCGACTTAAGAAAGGTTTTACCATCAATCTACAAGGCAAAGCTGCCCCAAAAGTGGTAGAAATCGACCAACCCGAAACATTTGTTATTAAGCCTACTGATTTTCAAGGTTTGTATATGCCCAAGCCTGTGGTAAATGTGGGTGATACTGTAAAAGCGGGCTCGCCACTTTTTCACGACAAGAAACATGAAAATGTAATTTACACGTCTCCGGTCAGCGGTGAGATTGTGGAAGTTAAGCGTGGTGAGAAAAGAAAACTTCTTGAAATCAAAATACTTGCTGATAAGAAAGTTGAACACGAGGCATTTAAGAAATTTACAGTTTCTGAAATTTCTAATCTTTCTTCGGCCGATTTAAAAAATCAGATTTTGAAATCCGGTCTTTGGCCCACATTTATTCAGCGCCCGTTTGGGATTGTAGCTGACCCTGCCGCCACGCCTAAAGCAATTCATATTTCTGCATTTGATACCCACCCGCTGGCACCAGATTATAACATCTTATTCAAAGGACAGGACCAGTTCTTTCAGGTAGGGGTGGATATTCTGAAGAAATTAACTTCAGGTTCTGTACATGTGAACACACATTCCACCAGCGAAATCTCAACAGTTTTCTCTCAGGTTAAGGGAGCAGAAGTAAATAAATTCTCAGGTCCGCACCCAGCCGGTTGTGTAGGGGTTCAAATACACAACCTGGATCCTATCAATAAAGGAGATGTTGTTTGGACAATCAATCCACTGGGTGTAATCCAGATTGGAAAGCTTTTCTTAAATGGAATTTATGATGCTTCACGCGTAGTTGCCCTTACGGGATCTGAAGTGAAGAATCCACAATATTACAAAACGTACACCGGAGCTTCTATAAAGAAATTCCTGGAGAACAATCTTACCAACGATCACGTTCGGGTGATTTCCGGAAATCCTTTAACAGGAACTGCAATCGGCAAGGATGGTCATCTTGGTTTCTTTGATCAGCAGATTTCTGTTTTGCCTGAAGGTGATTATGCTGAGTTTATTGGTTGGATCACTCCAGGTGAAAGAAAGTTGAGCTTTCACCGTGCGGTCGGTTTATTTTCTTTCCTGTCACCAGGAAAGGAAAGGGTGGTGGATACAAATACCCATGGCGAGCCTCGATCATTTGTTCAAACCGGAATATTCGAACAGGTAACACCGATGGATATTTTGCCAACTTATTTGTTAAAAAGTATTTTGGCTGAAGATATTGATGAGATGGAGGCGTTAGGAATTTATGAAGTAATTGAAGAAGATCTCGCACTTTGTGAATTCGTTGATGTATCTAAACACAAGGTGCAGGAGATTTTACGTGAAGGATTGGATTTAATTCAACATAGTTAATCGGTTATTCGATGAATTTTATTAAACATCAGATTGAAAAAATTAAGCCCCACTTTGAAAAAGGTGGCAAGTGGGAGAAGCACTATTATTCTTTTGAGGCCTTAGAAACATTTCTATTTGCCCCGGCAACTACTAACGATGCAAAAGGTTCGCAGATTCGCGATGCCATAGATCTGAAGCGGTTGATGATGACGGTGATAATTGCCATGTTGCCATGTTTGATCTTTGGAATCTGGAATGTAGGGCATCAACATTTTCTTGCTATTGGTCAGGCAGGTGCTACCCTTGGAGAAAAATTTTGGGTAGGTGCACTTCAGGTAGTGCCAATCGTTGTTATATCTTATGGAGTAGGTTTGGGAATTGAATTTGTGTTTGCCACATTCCGCAGACACCCGGTGAACGAAGGTTTTTTGGTAACCGGAATGTTGATTCCTCTCGTAATGCCTCCTGATATTCCACTATGGCAGGTAGCAGTTGCTACCGCGTTTGCAGTTATAATCGGTAAAGAAGCTTTTGGTGGTACAGGGATGAACGTATTAAATGTTGCTCTTACAGCCAGGGCATTCCTATATTTTGCTTATCCTACCAATATTTCAGGCAGCGTTTGGACATACCTTGGAGATGGTCAGGCTGTAGCTGGTTATTCCGGAGCTACTCCATTATCGATTGCAGCAGATGCTGCTACTACAGGTGAAAATGTTGTTTCTTCGCTCAACTCTTTCGGGGCGGGTTGGAATGATGGAGTATTTACTCTTTCCAATTTGTTCATGGGCTTACGCCCAGGATCTATCGGTGAAACTTCAACCCTTATGTGTTTGATCGGTGCATTTATTTTGATTGCAACGGGCACCGGTAGCTGGAAGATTATTTTTAGTGTATTCGGTGGAGCTTATGCCATGGGTTTATTGTTAAATCTTATCGGTGGTAATGCTTTTGTAGAAATGCCTGCTCACTATCACCTGGTGATTGGTGGACTTGCATTCGGTGCGGTATTTATGGCAACGGATCCTGTTACAGCTTCACAAACAGAAACCGGAAAATGGATTTATGGAGCATTAATTGGTGTGTTTACAGTTTTGATCCGGGTGTTTAATCCGGCTTATCCGGAAGGCATTATGTTGGCGATTTTGTTAATGAATGTTTTCGCCCCACTGATTGATTATTTTGTAGTTAGTGCAAACAAAAAAAGAAGATTACAACGTGCGACAGTCTAACGGTTACATCGTATTTTATTCAGCTCTGCTCACCATTGCATGCGGAGGATTACTTGCATTTGCTTCTCAGGCGCTTAAACCGCTTCAGGATGCAAATATTGAATTGGAACGAAAAGCAAATGTTCTTTCCACAGTAATGAACCTGGAGGAGGGTGCAGATATAAATAAACTTTATGAATCGCGCATTCGGGAGTTGGTGATCGATTTTAGCGGGAACCTTGTAGATAAGAAGGCTGTCGATGTAAACGTGGGTGTTGAGTACAAAAAGAAACCTGAAGATCGCCTGTTGCCTGTCTATGAATTTATCAGTGCAACGGATCCTGAAAAAGTGGAGAATGCTGTGATTCCTGTTTTTGGTTTTGGATTGTGGAATACCATTGCTGGGTTTGTTGCATTGGAATCAGACTTCAATACAATTAAGGGTGTTAGTTACTCCCATGCTGGTGAAACACCCGGTTTAGGAGCCCGAATTGCGACTGCAGAAATTCAGGAACGGTATAAGGGTAAACAAATTTTTCAAGGAACTAATCTCGTGTCTGTGGTAATGCAGAAAGGTGAAGGTATGGATTACTCAAGCGATCCTCACAAAATTGATGGAATGTCGGGAGCTACCTTAACAGGTAAGGGTGTTAATAACATGCTGAAGGAATACTTTGGCTGCTACCAGAAATATCTTGAAAAAAACAAATCGTCAAACCAGGCTAACTTATGAGCGCAGAAACAGTAGAAGTTGCACATGTAGAGAAGAAATCTGAGCCATTGTTCTCAAAGAAGAACAAGAAATTGATTTCAAACCCATTGGATATTGATAATCCAATAACCGTTCAGGTTTTGGGAGTATGCTCTGCGTTAGCTGTTACATCCCAAATTAAGCCTGCATTTTTTATGGCAGCCGGGCTTACGTTTGTGACCATGTTTTCAAATCTCTTTATTTCTATGTTGCGAGATACAATTCCTTCCCGTATTCGCATCATTGTACAATTAGCAATTGTTTCGGTCTGGGTTATTATGGTTGACCAGTTGCTCAAGGCTTATGTATATGATATTTCCAAGCAGCTATCAGTATTTGTAGGCCTGATCATTACAAATTGTATTGTGATGGGTCGCCTCGAAGCTTTTGCCATGGGCAATAAACCCTTTCCTTCCTTACTCGATGGGTTGGGAAATGGATTGGGATATGGAATGATTCTTTTGATCCTGGCGTTCTTCCGTGAATTATTTGGTTCGGGCACTTTATTTAAAGGTTGGGCATTTGAATGGAAGGTTTTCGAATCAATGGGTATACATTATCAAGGCAATGGATTAATGCTTTTGCCTGCCGGTGCTTGTATTTTATTGGGTGTGATCATCTGGGTTCAGCGTTCAATCAATGGTTACCGCGAAACTCATTAATAAAGTTTAGACTATGGAGAACTTAGTAAACATTGGTATTCGTTCGATTTTTATCGACAATATGATTTTTGCCTACTTCTTAGGCATGTGTTCTTTCCTGGCTATTTCCAAGAAAGTGAAGACTGCCTTTGGATTGGGAATCGCAGTAATTTTTGTGTTGGGAGTAACGGTCCCTATCAATTGGTTGGTTCAGAACTATGTACTGAATGCAGGTGCACTGGCATGGTTGGGCGATGATTTTGCTTCAATTGATTTAAACTTTCTTCAGTTTATTGTTTTCATTTCAGTTATTGCTGCTATTGTTCAGTTGACTGAGATGGCTGTGGAGAAGTTTTCTCCTGCGCTTTATGGAACCTTGGGTATCTTTCTTCCGCTAATCGCGGTTAACTGTGCCATTTTGGGTGGGGCCTTGTTTATGGTGGGCCGTCCTTACAATCTGGCTGAAGCGACTGTATTTGGATTTGGATCGGGTATTGGCTGGATGTTGGCTATTGTGGCCTTAGCGGGTTTGCGAGAAAAAATGAAGTACTCAAATGTTCCTGCTCCACTACGTGGTTTGGGAATTACATTTATTTTGGTTGGATTAATGTCACTCGGATTTTTGAGTTTCTTAGGATTCTCAATTTAAGAGTTGATGAAAACATAATGAGGAGGCTTCCGAACTAAACGGAAGCCTTTTTACTTTTACAGATATGAGAAACCCCTTTCGTACCATAGCTCGTTATTTCTTTAGCGGAACTTTGTTTATCGTTCCGCTTGTAGCGACAGGTTATTTTATTTACTGGTCATTTGCCCAATTGGATGGACTGCTTAACCTTCCTTATCCTGGTCTTGGCTTCATGATCATATTTGGAGTGATAACGCTTTTTGGATACCTGACTTCAAACTTTGCAGTACGTACAGCAACGGATTGGTTTGATCATGTGATGAATAAAATTCCATTAGTCAAATTGATCTACTCATCTTTAAAGGATCTGATAGGGGCCTTTGTTGGGGATAAACGAAAATTCAATAAGCCAGTGCTTGTTTCAATTAATAAGGAAAACAGCTTGAATCAGATTGGATTTGTAACACAAGAAGACTTAAGCAGTCTCGGCTTGCAGGATATGGTAGCCGTTTATTTTCCGCACTCGTATGCCTTTTCGGGAAATCATTTTCTGGTGCCTAAGGAAAGTGTAAGACCCCTCAATATTTCTGGGCCTACCGCAATGAAGTTCATTGTTTCGGGTGGTATCTCTGGCTTTAAGGAACAGTAATCAGTCGATCACTCCTGAACCAATCAATTCTTCGTTCTCATACCAGGCTGCAAATTGTCCGGGTGTTACGCCTCGTTGAGGGCGATCGAAAATAATATAGAGTCCTTCTTCTTTTTGATGCAACGTGCACTTTTCCAAAGGCTGCCGATACCGAATCCTGGCCTGATAATTTTTTGATTCGCCTATTTTTAGTTTCAAGTCTTCTCGAATCCAGTGCTCATCAACAGTAGGTACAAAAAGACCTTTTCGATAAAGCCCCGGATGATCATCACCACTTCCGGTGTAGATCACATTTTTATCAGTGTCAGTACCGATAACAAACAACGGTTTTTCGTATCCTCCAATATTTAATCCTCTTCGCTGACCAATCGTATAGTAATGTGCGCCTTTGTGTTCGCCCACTACTTCACCAAGTTCGGGACTAAATGTATATGGTTTTGTGATTTGCAATAAATCATCGGAATCAAAACCATTTGAAAAAGCTGTCGAATCGAACGGTACTTCTATTACGTTTCCTATCTTTGGCTCTAGTCTTTGCTGAAGAAAATCAGGCAGGTGTACTTTTCCGACAAAGCACAATCCTTGTGAATCCTTTTTATCCGCAGTAGCCAGTCCGGCCTTTTTAGCGATGGCTCTTACTTCCGGTTTTAGTAATTCTCCAATCGGGAACAATGCTTTCGACAATTGTTTCTGTGTAAGCTGACAAAGAAAATAGCTTTGATCTTTATTGGGATCTTTACCGGCCAACAACTGATAGATTATTTTGCCATCTTTTTGAATCTCTCCTTTACGACAATAATGACCTGTGGCCACATAGTCGGCACCGAGTTTCATGGCTGCATCAAGAAAAACATCAAACTTGATTTCACGATTGCATAACACATCTGGATTAGGTGTGCGACCGCGCTGATATTCGGCAAACATGTAATCTACAATGCGCTCTTTATATTCTTTACTCAGATCGATAGCCTGAAACGGAATGCCTAAATGCTGGGCCACAATCATGGCATCATTGCTATCATCGAGCCAGGGGCACTCGTTGCTGATCGTCACAGAGTCGTCATGCCAGTTTTTCATGAACATGCCAATGACCTCAAACCCCTGTTCTTTCAACAGGTATGCAGTTACACTGGAATCTACACCTCCCGATAAGCCTACAACAACGCGTTTCATTATTTAACTAAAGCCAAATCCTCAGCTAAAAGTTCGTTTATAATTTGATTAAATCGCTCCTTAAACTGCTCATAATAAATACCAGTACCCGGCCCTGAAAAGCCAGTATGGATGTGTTTCACTTTGCCATCTTTCCCAATAAAGATAGTGGTTGGAAAGGCAATAACTTTATTGAGCATAGGCAACGTAGCAGCGGCTTTCTCTTTATCGTTAACACCGGCAATTACAAAATCATAATGTACTCCAAGTTTCGCTTTCATTTTATTTACCCGATCACTTGCGTATATAAAATCATCTTTACGCTCATAGGCCAATCCAATAATCTCCACCCCGCGATCTTTGTTCTGATCATACCATTGTGTGAGAAATTTAGTTTCATCCATGCAGTTTGGACACCACGTTCCAAAAATCTGAAGAATCAAAACTTTATTTTTAAACCGATCATCGGAGGGACTGATTTTGTTTCCATGTAGATCCGGAAAACTGAAATCGATTTTATCATACCCTTCTTTTAAATAGGTCAACGATTCTGCATCGGGCATCACCGCATTTTCATTTTTTATTCCTTTGAAAGTTTCGTGGGCACTATGACCTGAATAGTAATCTCCCTTTAAGGAATCGCCATTAAGTGTAGCAGTAAACACAAAGGCATGGTTTCCATCAAACGTGCTTAGCCATAGTTGGTCATTAATTACGTTTCCTTCCAGGTATCGATAGTCACCCATCGGAGTTAGGAAAGTTCCTGTAAGATGATTCCCGGTTTGTTCAACTATTCCGACTGAGGCGTATGTATCTTTGCCCGTATTAAACTCCAGTTGATATTTACCTGAAAAGTCTGTTGATTTTTCGTTGGAAATTTTTGCATAACGATAGTCGTCACCAAAAGTTGCTGTGAAGGGTAAGTTGCCTTTGGGGAAATAGTTTTTAATAAATGTGCCCGTGAGTGTATTCCCTTCAATCTTAGCGTGCAGCGCAGCATCAAAAATATGAAGCTGTATTTTTACAGAATCACCGGTCACAGTGATTTCATCAAGTAATAGTTTTTCCGAAGCATTGTTCAGGTGGACGAGGTATTGCTCACCTTTTTTCTCAACATCAAAAGTAAAGGGAAGTTGCTGATTTTGCAGGGTGATAACCCCGCGCCAGACACCGGTTTTTAATTCGACCGGCTTCTTAGAACATGAAACAACAGAAAGTATCAAAAGGACAAGAACTACTATTCGCATGGCTTTTATTTATCGATTCAAAACGCAAAAATGCGATAAATGATTCTATTTTCGTTGTCGGTTAAAGGACTATTAACAATTAATTAAGCTCATGTTTCGCGATTTAAAGGTGCTTGAACTGGCTTCGGTATTGGCAGGGCCAAGTGTAGGTCAGTTTTTTGCTGAGTTAGGGGCAGAGGTAATTAAGGTCGAGAACCTGAGAACTGGTGGCGATGTTACCCGAAGCTGGAAAGGTGCCGGTGAGCAAACGGATGATCGATCGGCTTATTTCTGTTCTGTGAACTGGGGGAAGAAATCAGTGGCGATTGATTTGAAATCCCCGGAAGGGAAGGAGACAGTACTAAAGTTAGCATCGGTAAGTGATGTGGTTATAGCCAGTTATAAACCAGGTGATGCGGAAAAATTAGGGGTTTCTTATCAACAACTGAAAACCAGGAACGAACAATTAATCTATGGTCAAATTACTGGCTATGGCTCAGCCAACGATCGGGTAGGTTACGATGCCGTTATTCAGGCTGAAAGTGGTTTCATGGATTTGAATGGTGAACGTTCTGGACTGCCTACCAAAATGCCGGTTGCATTAGTGGATGTATTGGCAGCACACCATTTAAAAGAAGGGATCTTGATTGCCTTATTAAAGCGTGAACGTACAGGTGAAGGAAGTCTGGTGGAAGTTTCGCTGATTCAAGCGGCAGTTGCTTCCCTCGTCAATCAGGCTAGTAACTGGCTGGTAGCAAATAAACTCCCTTCGCGTTCGGGTTCATCGCATCCCAACATTGCTCCTTATGGAGATTCATTTATTACGAAGGATGGCAAACGAATTCTACTTGCTATTGGCAATGATCGTCAGTTTTTTGATTTACTGAAGATATTGAACCTGGATCATTTAAAATTGAAAGATACCTTTGCCAGCAATCAACTGCGTGTGGATAACCGGGATCATCTAAACAAAATTTTAACAAACGCAATCAGTAGTTTTGAATGTGATCAATTGTTAAAGGAAATTAATCGAAATAAAATCCCGGCTGGGGTTATACAAAATGTGAAGGATGTTTTTGAGATGAAAGAAGCAAAAGAACTTATTGTCAGTTCAGAAGGACTGTTTGGAGTACGAAGTTTTGTGGCATCTGTGGGTGAGTCATCAGATCAATTGTTACCACCACCGCATTTCGGACAACATACACAGGAGGTTCTAGATCAACTTTTACTAAGTTAATCTGCTCTATACAAAGGGCTCATTAAATAATCCCCAATACGCTCAGCACTACAAGAATAATGATCACAGGGCAAACAAAGCGAATGGTATAAACCCAGATGCGGTATGGCGCTATACCAAGAATACTTCCCGTTTTAAATCCGGGTGTTCCGATTTCAATTTCATCAACCAATTGACTGGTTTTCATAAACCAGCCTGTATATAAACAAGTAGCCAGTACTACAATCATCATAAAGAGTGTACCAAATACATAGTCCATAATATCCATAAAGCCTTTCTTTTCTGTGCCGAGAATATTTATCTGCAACGAGGAAAAGAATTCAACGCCACCATTAGATAATGCTGAAGGCAGGCCGAACAAAAAGGCAACAAATGCAACTGTCCATGCCGCCTTTTTTCTAGACCATTTATTTGTATCCATGAAATAAGCTGCCGGTGCTTCCAGCATAGATATGGTTGATGTAATTGCCGCCAGGAATAGAAGCAGAAAGAAAAGCGCTCCGGCAATATTTCCTAAAGGCATTTGCTGAAAAATATTTGCAAGTACACTAAACACAAGCGTGGGACCTTCAGCCGGTGACAAATTGAATGCAAAAACTGCTGGAAACACCATAAGGCCAGCTAATAAGGCAACAGTAGTATCCATGGCGCCAACCCATAAACTGGAAGTAACGATGTTCTGAGATTTGGGTAAGTAAGAACCATAGGTAATCATCATGCCCCAACCTACTCCCAATGAAAAGAAAGCTTGTGTTAGTGCTTTCAGAACTACATGGCCATTGATCTTGGTGAAATCAGGAATGAGATAATATTCCACCCCCTT
>DAOOCD010000087.1:0-12961 GCA_035408225.1 Cyclobacteriaceae bacterium
CAAGGGTTTGCTTTTCTGTTTTCTCATTAATCCAACAAAAAATAAGCCCTGCCATAAATGCATCGCCAGCGCCTACCCGATCAACAATATGCGTGAGGTCGTATTGTTGTGACCTCAATAGTTCCTTACCCGTCCAAAGCATTCCCTCTATTTTGTTATGTGAGGAGCTGATGGACTCACGATGCGTGTTAGCAATTTTCTTTACTGCCGGGTTTTTTTTCTGAACCTCCTTACATCCCTTTTCGAAATCAGTAACAGTAATTCCCAGACAATTTTCAAAATCAGTAACTCCGCCCACGATAATATCCGAAAGCTCAATGAGCGAAGGCATAATGTCGATGGCACGTTTACCGTATTGCCACAAATTTCTCCGGTAGTTAATATCGGCCGAAATTGTTACGCCTTGCTTCCGTGCCGCCAGTAAAGCTGCTTTGCAAACATCCGCTGCGCCTTGTGAAATCGCGGGAGTAATTCCCGACCAGTGAAACCAGCGGGCGCCTTTCATCAACTCACTCCAATCAATCATGCCCGGTTTAATGTAGGAAAACGCTGAATCAAAACGATCATAAATAATGCGGGAAGAGCGTTGCATCGCCCCATTCTCCAGAAAATAAAGACCCAGGCGCTCGTCACCATAAATAATGGAACTCGTATCCACCCCAAATTTTCGCAATGATTCTGTGGCCGCTCTTCCAAAATCATTTTCCGGAAAACGGGTGACATGAACTGCAGGAACCCCCCAACCCGCCAATGCAGAGGCAACATTACCTTCAGAACCTGCATAGTGGATTTTGAACGTCTCGGTTTGTGTAAAGCGGGCGAAGCCTGGTGTGGAAAGCCTCATCATTACATCGCCCAGTGTGACTACTTTTTTGTTCATAGAATTCTTAATGAATAAAAATACGCACAAACTTCAGATTCTTGCATGCCTTCCGAAATTTTGTCGTGTCAGGGCGTTTTATCATCTAGAGGCTGGCGTCTAAACCAATGAGTTTGGTTTAAATAAATACCTGCTATTTTATACCTTGTGCATTCAATTCAAAGACTCTTAATAATGGCTCATAAGTTCCTGAAAATTAATCCTGCTGATAATGTATTGGTCGCACTTAGCGATTTGAGTGCCGGTGAAAAAATAGAAACAACAGGTATTACGATTCAATTAACACATTCGATCCCTGCCAAACACAAATTTGTAGTAGACAATATTCAACCAGGCGAGGAAATTATCATGTATGGAGTGGTGGTAGGTAAAGCATTATTGACCATTCCTGCTGGCGGACCGATCACTACCCAAAATGTAAAACATCAGGCTGCTAACTTTTCTGGAAGGTCAAAAACGTTTCAGTGGACCGCCCCTGATGTTTCGCGATGGATAGACAAGACATTTATGGGTTATCACCGGCCCGATGGTCAAGTAGGAACCGCTAACTATTGGATTGTTGTACCCCTTGTATTTTGCGAGAACAGAAATGTTGATGTAATCCGGCAGGCCTTTGAAGAAGAACTCGGATTCGGAAAACACAATGAGTACAAAAGCTATGTACATGAATTGGTTCAACTCTACCGCGGAGGGAAAACCGAATCGATCAAAAGCATAACCCTCAAAGATTCTATTAAGGGATCAGAACCAAAACTCTTCGAAAATCTGGACGGCATCAAGTTTCTAACGCATCAAGGTGGTTGTGGTGGTACGCGACAAGATTCAGAAGCGTTGTGTGCACTGCTGGCCGGGTATATTAATAATCCCAATGTAGCCGGTGCAACTGTACTTAGTCTCGGTTGTCAGAATGCACAAGTAGATATTCTTCGCGAAAAACTTAACAAACACAATCCGAATTTTGCTAAACCGTTGATTGTACTTGAGCAGCAAAGAGAAGGTACTGAAACTGAATTGCTGGCACGTGCTATTCGTGAAACATTTTTAGCGCTGGCTGAAGTAAATAAGCAAATCCGAAAACCTGCGCCTTTGAGTAAACTGGTGGTTGGTCTTGAATGCGGTGGCTCCGATGGCTTCTCTGGCATTTCTGCTAACCCTGCCATTGGTCATGCATCCGATTTAGTGGCAGCTCTCGGTGGCACTACAATCTTATCTGAATTTCCGGAACTCTGTGGGGTGGAGCAAGAACTTATCAATCGCACAACAACTGATCAAACAGCTAATCGTTTCAGCGAACTTATGCGCGCTTACTCAAAAGCAGCTCAATCAGTAGGTTCAGGTTTTGATATGAACCCCTCTCCCGGCAACATCAAAGATGGATTAATCACCGATGCAATGAAGTCGGCAGGAGCTGCTAAGAAAGGGGGCACATCGCCTATCACGGATGTATTAGATTATGGAGAATACGTAAGGAGACCCGGATTAAATCTGCTATGCACACCGGGTAATGATGTAGAGAGTACCACTGCAATGGCTGGAGCAGGTGCCAACATGATGCTATTCACCACGGGCCTGGGAACTCCTACGGGTAATCCCGTTGCTCCGGTGATCAAACTCTCTACCAATACAAAGCTTGCTAAAAAGATGCCCGATATTATTGATATTGATTGTGGGCCGATTATCGCAGGTGAAAAAACGATAGAACAAAAGGGCGAAGAGATTCTGGACTTCATCATAGAAGTTGCCAGCGGAAAAATCAAACCGAAAGCAGTTCTGTTAAACCAGGATGATTTTATTCCGTGGAAACGCGGGGTTTCGTTATAGCCCTTCAATTTGCTTCAGGAGTATATAGCAATTGCTTATTGGCAAAATCATAAAGCGTTAATCTCCGCAAGTCATAATAAGCAGTCCAAAAGGATTTTAACGCATCCAGGTAACTTCGTTTGGCATTATCCTTTTCAGTAAGAGCGATATTCAGGTTGGTGATATCAATCTTGCCAATCAGGTACCGGTTTTGTGCCACGTTGTATCGCTCCTGTGCCACCTGATCTGATTTTTTTGTGATCTCAATTTGAAGCCTCATCATTTCAAACTGCCGCACTTTCGTGATAATCTCCTGTTCAAAAATTATTTTACTCTGCTCGATTTCGTAATCCCTTAATTTTTTATTGGCAAGCGCTGTTTGCATAAGCGCTTTTCTCCGTCCCCAATCCACCAGAGGTACATTGAATCCAACATTGGCAATTTGTTGTTTAGAAGGGTTGTCATACAAATCAGAAACAGAAGCTCCCGTGTTGTTCAAGCCAAAGGAAGCTGTAAGTGTAGTTTGATATCGTTGCCCCTTGGCCTGAGCCACTTCACTTTCGGCCTCCATTCGTCTGCGTTCGAATCCAATGTAATCAGCCCGGTTCAATTTGGCATAGGTGAGTGCTTCTTCTACCTGCACATCAAAGTCGGGGATGTTTTCCGGTAACACCAATGAAAATGCATCACCATCCTTCAAACCAATGTAGGCCCTCAGTTGAAGTCTGGCATTTTCCAATTCCATCCGTGCCTGGGCAACTTCCTGGCGCGAGCGAAGAAGTTGCAATTCAACCTGCAACAGTTTGTCTTGCGAGGTTGTGCCGATGTTATATCGACCTTGTTCAATTTTATAAATGGTATCGTTGTTGGCCAGGTTAAACTTAGCAATCTGCTCATTCACCTGCTGCCTTAATACATCAAAGAAAAAACTAACGGCATCGCGCGAAATTTCTTCCTGTCGTTCTACAAAAGAGCGTTTTGATTCTTCAAATACTACAGGGCGGATTCGCTTATCCCACTTCAAAGGATTATAAGCGAAAATGGGTTGCGATAACTGAACATTCATAACCGTTCCACTCCACTGGGTTACATCTGCTGAAATATCATTGAAGAAATTATAATTAGTATTGGCCGAAAGTGTACCACCCGTTAAACCAATGGGTTGTGTAAGGGCAAAGTTAAGATTGGGATTTATTTGATTAACCGGCAAATACAATAATGATCCATCAGGTTGCCGTACCGGAGCAACATAATTTGTATAGGTCGGTAAATTACCATTTAAACGAAGTTGCGGATTGTAGTTGGTGCGAAACGAACGATATTGCCAATAACTGGTTTCCTTTCGGGTCTCCGCCTGCTTGGAAAAAATTGATTGATCTTTGGCGCGACTAATTATTTCTTCAATAGAAAAAACATTTTGACCTTTCACTTGAAGGGCGCAACTGGCGATTAAGCCAATGACAAGAATTTTTTTACTCATATCGTAAAGAGGCTATTGGGTCCTGACTGGCTGCCTTGCGGGCGGGAGCAATTCCAAAAATTAAACCAACTGTGGCAGCAACACCAAAGGAAAGTACGATGGAACTGAAACTAACGATGGTAGGAATGTTGGCAACAGTGGAAACGATAAAGGCCATAGTTACCCCCAACACAACACCAATTAATCCACCGGTTACACTGATCATCACAGCTTCAAATAAAAACTGCTGCACGATATCACTCTTTTGAGCACCTATGGATAACCGTAAGCCAATTTCCTTGATGCGTTCAAGTACCGAGGCTAACATAATATTCATAATACCTATGCCACCCACCAACAGAGAGATGCCTGCAATTGCGCCCAGTACATAATTAAAAATATCGTTGGTGCGTTGTTGTTGCTTGAGTAGCAACTCAGGAATTTCAATTTCAAAATCCACTACCTCATAATGCTTTCGTGCCAACATCCGCGATAGAATCTCAGCTGTTGATTGAAGTTTTGAGGTTTCATCCACCTGAATTACGAGACGATCGAGTTGATGATAGTTTTTCTTTTCGAGTTCGCTTTCAGCATCTGATTCACCACCAGAAGAGATAAAGACCATTCCCCGGCTACGCATGGCTGATAATCTCAGTGCTTCCGCTGTAATCAAATCTCGGTTTTCGTATCGGATCAAAACGCTCTGTAAGGGAGCATATACATCCATGTTAAAATCACGAATACCCAACTTACTGATGCTACTTTCTGAAACCAGTCGCTCACTCATAACCCCCACAATGGTGAGCCAATGCGGTCCAACTTTAATACTCTTGCCTATTGGATTTTCGGTAGTAAAAAACCTGGATCTGAGAGCCGAACCAATAATACAAACCGGAGCTCCCAACTTCATTTGCTCGCTATTGAACATTTGACCTTCCGCCAACTGGAAGTCATAAATCTCAAAATACGTTGGTTCAACACCCACCAACTTGGCCGACCTGCGAATTCCATTTCTGATAACGTATGTGTTGAGGATAATTTCCGGACTTACCCGTGACAATCCCGGAATTGTAGTTCTAATGCTATGTACATCCCGAATCGTGAGGCCCGGAGAAAACTTCTTCTTTTCTTTTTTCCCATTAGCCTGCTCATTCAGGTTTTCTTCCTTTTGCTCAATAATTGGCTTAACAACAATATTGTTTACGCCCACCAACTTAATCTGATTGAGAATTTCCTGCTGCGCGCCATTCCCAATAGCAAGCATGGCAATCACAGCAGCCACTCCAAATATGATACCCAGGGCGGTAAGTAACGAGCGTACTCTATTGGCAATTACCGCATCAATAGCGATGTACAGGTTAGCCAATACGCGGGGTGAGAAATACCGATTTTTGATTATCACCGGATTAGTTGCTTGGGGTGGAAACAATCTTTACATCAGGTGTAACTGCTTCCTCTTTATCTTTCTTTCCCCTCTTTCCATTCAACTGAGGCAATAGTTCTATTTTCTGCTCCTCCAACTTTGAGGGAATTGAAAGAAATATTCTGTCATTCTTTTCAAGTCCACCCAAAATAACTGCATCATTTGCATTTGTGTCTCCTACAATCACCTCCTGCTTCACTGTTTTGAGGCCGTCCTTCTTAAACACATAGGTGATTGAATCAAATTGGCTGTGCAGACTCTCTAAGGGCACGTACAGTACGCTATCAATTACACTAGCTATAATCTTATTGCTCGTTGTCATCGATGGCCTTAGGGTTGCATCTGTTCCATTAATCTCAACGGCCACCTCAAAAACCTTTGCGTCAGAATTGGGTCGTTGCTCACCCACGTTAGCGACCCGAATCACTGAACCTGTCAATTTTTTATCTGGGTAAGCGTCAAGTCCCACTTCAACGGGTTGACCTACTTTTACTTTTCGTACATCAACTTCGTTTACATAGGTCTTTGACATCATGGTAGTAAGATCGGGCAACGTTGCTACTGTGGGTTCCCACATCTGAATTTGCGAGCCAGCTTTGATTGGTTTACCGTCCCAACCCTTTTCATAAATCACCATCCCATCTTCAGGTGCCATTACATTAAAGGACTCAAGCACTTTTGTCATTCCCTCAAATTCAGATTGCACTTTGCGTAATTCGGCATACACCTCGCGCATCTTTTCTATATTCTGATTCTTTTTGATTTTATAGTTCTCAACGGCCTGTTGATAGGCACGTTTGGCTTTATCCATATTTATCTCAGCTTGCTTGATGGTGGCCGGAGGTTCAAACTTGGATTGTTCCAAAACAATAGCAGTTTCTTCCACTGCATACTTCAGGTTGATCAATTCATCCCTCGACTGACGCAATTGAAGGGTGGTATCTAATTGGGTCTGGTTAAATTTTGAGTTTGCTTTATCGAGTTCAATCTGCTTAGCAGTAAATTTATTTTGAAACTCCGAACGATCGAGGGTGGCTACCCAATCGCCCTTCTTTACAACTGTGCCTTCGTTAATTATATTCTGTATGGTTACTTGCCAGATCTGAAAATTTCGCAGGGATTGTGGTCCAAGTATTTTCACAGAATTCTTAGCTTCCAATTCTCCCGTTGTTTCAATATCAATCCGGAATTGTCCTTGCTTGACCGAGGCCATGATAGAGGCGGCTTCGCTATTTTTGTTACCCTTAACTAAAAAATAGCTGATCAACAATACAACCACTACACCTCCGCCAATAAGTAAATTCCGTTTCATAGCCTTTGGTTTAGATCAATATAACATTTAAAAGCCTGACTTAGTATAGTGATAGTACTCCAAAATGGTGTCAAGGGTTACAAATGCTCGAATAATAAACGGGGAAGGCAAATAAAAAGGGTGAAAGGCACTTTAACCAAGTGTTTCACCCTCAAAAAGTTTATTGATTGCTTCCCTTTTTTATTGAAATTTTGTTTAGTGCCGCTTCCTTAGTCAGCTTGCCTGATCCATAGTTATTCAACACCTCAGCCTGCACGGATAGCTCTAAGGAAGAAGGTATACCACATTGCTGGCACTTGGTTAGTTTGATGTTGAAAACCAGGAATTCCTCAGGCTTCAAACTCTTGACCGTTCGACCATATTCCAGAATATCGGCTTTAATATCCTTTTCAAATTGAGGATACAATTCTTTCACTTTCTTGTCGCGCTCTTCCTGGCTTAATCCCTCCACGCCTATGGTTGGCATAATGTACTTTCTATCAAAATCACTTTGGTTGCTGGAATAGACTTCCATGTAATAAATTACACCATAGTCCTTCAACCTTTCGTAATAGACATTTTCTTCGGTGAAATAAGTTTTAGAAAGATCCCGCTGGTAGAGTCGATTAAAGATGCTGGTCAGCAATTCCAAATCAGGTTGTAATTCATCATCCATCACACTGTTTATCACTTTCAGATTTTTCATAAACTGATCGCGACTCACTTTACCTTGCTTCAATTGCGTAACCTCTGCTTTTGTTGTCTCGATTGAGATATAACTGGGTTTAGATGCATTTACAAAGGCGCCATACCAAAGACGTTCTCCATCACCCCTATTGGTAATCATGATTCTCTCATTGGGTGCCAGTTGAGTAATCAGGTCACCGTAATCAGCAATAAATTCCTTGCAGGCTTCGATAATTTTATCGGCTGTTACATCCCGGATGCTATCAATATTCACTTTGCGTGGGGATGTTTTCGAACGTCCTGTACTGCGGATAGTTTCGGTCTTTACCCGCTGATCCTCGTCCAGCACGCGAGCTAACTCTGCCTGTTCACCATTTGGAAACTCGAAGGAGTAACTAAATGAGCGGCCGTCCAGGATAGCCATGTCAGACCCCACACCCCAGACCATGGGTCCATTAAATTCATAAGGCAACCGATACGTTACCCCATGTCCTTCGCGATATTCGCCTTGTATTTCTATTGGGAAGAATGATCGCTTTTCAAATTTCTGTTTAATCAATGTACTCAGAATGTTTTCTGTTACCTCTAGATCGCGTTGCATGCGGTCTTCATCTACCTTCCCCTGGGCAATTGCACTCGCGGCTATAAAGACCATCGCCCCCATCATCACCATACACCTCACTGCTTTGTTCATATCAATCGTATTTTAATAGTTATTTACTTTCTTAAATGTACTCTCAGGACTGGAGATAATGCTGGCCAGAATTTGCTCTGTTTCCTGTTTAAATTGATCCGTATTCTTTTCAATGCTGCTCATGCGTGTTTGAAACAACGTTAGATCTTGTTTGCGTTGCTCTTGCAGATACTTCGAGAAATCAACCAGCAAGTTTTCCACATATACTTTCTGATCTTTTGCAGATAATTGAAGGTAATCTTTCATTAGCCTCAGATTGTCTTCCTGTAAGCCGGCCACGAATGTGCGAACCTGATCTTGCGAAGCCTGAGAAGCCACCTTCATCAGGTCGTCAATTTTAGCAGAATTCGTTGCCAGGTTGGTTCGCAAGGTAGCTTGAAGTTTATTGTTGTTACGCTCCCACTCTGTTGAAATCAGTTCGTTGTTCTTTACCAGCGAAGTATTAATCATTTCCTGTACGTCATTTGGAGTGAGACCCGATGTGGAAGGCTGAACTTGGATTTGCTCAACCGGAGCTGCTCCATTAAAACTAATTCTTAACTCCCCTTTTGAATATGAAATTTCCGGGCCAATTAATCGTGCAGCCACAAGCAATAGCAGGAAGGAGGCTGCTATACTCATAATCGTTCTGAAATAATTTGTGTGCCAGAATCGGGAGGCATGACTCGCCTGATCCATAAAAATAGGTGGCGCTATTACTTCTTTATCTTCAGTATGCTTAAGTACATTTCTGACATCCATCAATTGCTGAAGGTTCTTTAACTCTTCAGGGTTTTGATTGAGGTAGTTCAATACTTTTTCTGTCTCTTTTGCATCCAGATCTCCATACAGATAAGAGATCAGGGTGGCTTCGTCCGGTTTATAGTTCATAACCTATTGTTTCTTTTGTGATATTCTTACTCTCCAGAATCTTCTTTAATCCATCCAACCCATAATACATTCTTGACTTCACGGTGTTCTCTGAAATCTGAAGTGTCTCGGCTATTTCGCGAAACTTCAGGCCTTCATATTCCTTCATAATTACTACTTCGCGTTGTTCATCACTTAACTCCATCAGGCATTGCTGCAGCAAGTCTGAAAGTTCAGTTTGGCGAAGTTGCTTTTCGGGGTTCTCACCCCGATTACTACTGGCTTCCCACCGGTAACTTTCTTCATTTTCTCCAGGCCTCAACTCATGCAGGGAAACGGAACGGTTTGCCTTTTTCTTTCGTACTTCCTCCCGGCAATAGTTTACTGCGATGGTATAAAGCCAGGACCTAAAACGGGTCACTTCCTGAAGACCTTCGATATTCCGGTGCATGCTGATAAAGGTTTTCTGTGCCGCCTCCATGGCCAGATCATGGTCGAAGAAAAACTTGTAAGCGAAGTTATAAATGCGTTTATACCACAACTGCACAAGCTTCCCCTGGGCATTCTTGTCCCCCTCGCGGGCCCGGGCAATTAGGGCATCCGAATGCATCATAGCTATGTCTGGTAAGGTTCCGGCCACTGAAAACTGTGTATTTGAATCGATTCAATGCATTTGCACTATAAAGATGAGGGATTGGGGGAAATAGTTTTAGTGATCAGCAAAATAAGTCCACAGACAACTGTATACAGTCTACAGTTGACTGTGGTCTATTTTCTAAATATTATCTTTGCCGCCCATGAAGCACCTACTATCTCTTATTATTCGGTTTGTACCCCGCAAATACTTGCAACTTTTTAGTGGTGTAGGGCTTAAGGCTGTTGGAATTTTTTATGCTGGAAATAAAGTTGAATGCCCCGTGTGCGGAAGTCATTATCGGAAATTTCTTCCCTATGGACGAATCAATCCCAGGCCCAATGCATTGTGCCCTAAGTGCTTGAGTCTGGAGCGACACCGCTTAATCTGGCTTTACTTAAAAGAAAAAACGAATTTCTTTTCAACCAAGCTGGATGTACTTCATATTGCCCCCGAACCTTGCTTTATGAATCGGTTTGAAAAACAACATGGAGAAAAATATATTACTGCAGATATTGAATCTCCATTAGCGAAAGTGAAGATGGATATCCATCGGATTCCCTTTCCGGAAAATCATTTTGACGTAGTGCTTTGCAACCATGTTTTGGAACATGTGCAAGATGACATTAAAGCGATGAGCGAAATTTATCGCGTTCTAAAACCCGGGGGGTGGGCCATTATGCAGGTGCCGTTCTTTTCCCCGGTACCTGAGATAACGTATGAAGATACATCAATAACAAATCCTCGCGAACGCGAAAAAGCATTTGGTCAGGGCGATCATGTGCGCATGTTTGGAAAAGATTATCCGAAGAGAATTGAACGAAGCGGGTTGAAAGCAGTCGCCAACCGGTTTGCATTTGAACTCAGCGAAGATACAGTGCTTCGAAATGGATTAGTCCGCAACGAGATACTATACATCGGGTATAAATAAAAAAGCCGGGCTCCTAACCCGGCTTTTGACTTTCACCGTTATACTTTTTTTACTTTCCCAACTTATCCAGCACTTCCATTACTTCCTTCACGTGCTTGCGACTAGTTTCAAGTAAAGTCTTTTCCTTATCGTTCAAATCAAGTTCAATTACTTTCTCAACACCATTCTTTCCAAGTATCACAGGTACACCCAGGTAGCAATCCTTGATACCATATTCACCATCCAGTTTCATACACACTGGTAAAATTCTTCTTTGATCTTTCACAATTGACTCTACCATTTGCGCTGCTGCAGAACCCGGGGCATACCAGGCCGATGTACCCATCAATTTCACCAACTCACCTCCACCCACTTTTGTGCGCTCAATGATGGCATCCAATTTATCCTTCGAAATAAGCTCAGTTACCGGAATGCCTGCCACGGTAGTATATCTTGGCAGCGGAACCATGGTATCACCATGACCGCCCAACAACATAGCCTGAATATCTTTTGGTGACACGTTCAATGCCTCAGCCAAAAATGCACGGTAACGCGCAGTATCCAGAATACCTGCCATACCCATAACTTTCGTGCGTGGCAATTTTGAAGTAATGTGAGCCTGATACGTCATTACATCCAATGGGTTGGAAACAACGATGATGATAGCATTTGGAGAATGCTTCACTACATTTTCAGTAACAGATTTTACAATGCCCGCATTCGTGGTAATCAAATCATCGCGGGTCATGCCGGGTTTGCGGGGTAGTCCGGAAGTAATTACTACTACCTCTGAGTGAGCTGTCTTTGCGTAATCATTGGTTGACCCGATGGTACGGCTATCATACAAATCAATCGGTGCTTTTTGCCAGATATCAAGAGCTTTGCCTTCAGCAAAACCTTCGCGGATATCTACCAACACAATTTCATTTGCAATTTCCTTGTAAGCTAATACATCAGCACAAGTGGCACCTACGTTTCCGGCACCTACAACAGTTATTTTCATAATATTAAAAGATTAGGTCTGTCAAATCGGGTCGCAATTTATCATTCAGCAATTCAAAAGAAAAAGCTATTGCTATAAATATGGACGGATAAAAAATGAGAGCGCGGCTTTGGTTTGAGGGGTGATTTTATACCGGTTATCGATGCGGTGCCCTACTACCCACACAATTTCGCCTCCAGCTTCGAGTACAGTTACCAAATGCTTCTCACCCACCGAAATCTTGGTATCAATCAAAAAATCACTGATTTTCTTCCGGTGCGTCATGCCCAGCGGAAAAAAGTAGTCCCCAGGCTTCCACTTTCTCCAAATAAGAGGAAAGGTCAACTTATCAGCATCTAAGGTGGCAATGTCAGGATTTGAAGAAGGAGTTAATTCAAGGGTAGGTTTTACCAATATTTGGTATGAACCCAGTAGAGCATCTTCCTGCTTCATCTCAATGACCACTTCTTCCAAATTATTCTTCTCTGGAGTAATCACCAGAAAATTACGGTCTACAACCAGCTTGTAATTAGTAACCAAAAATTGCTTTCCGGACTGGCCATGGAGTGCTCGTAATATATCCTCACATTGGGCATAACTAAAGCCAAATGGCTTTATACAATGCCACAATCTAGCAGGGCCTTCGTTCGATAGCAGGCCATTCTTTCTAATCCGGACAATTTCACCTTCTTTTTCCCAGTTCTCTTTTTTCCAACCTTCCAGATCATGATGCAGGATAGTTAACTCACTTCGAATTTTTGAAACCGTCTCTCTGAATGTATCCTCAAGTGCGGGATTAATCTTTTTTAATACAGGAATGATCTGGTGCCTGATAAAATTACGCTGATAGTCGTCTGTCAGATTGCTGCTATCTTCGCGCCAGGCAATTCCCATTTCGGCAGCATAGTCTTCTATTTCAGATTTAGCTGCGAACAAAAGTGGCCGGATACGATTTCCATTTATTACAGGAATCCCTGTCATTCCTTCAATTCCGGTTCCTCGTGCCAGGTTGATCAAAACCGTTTCAAGGGAATCGTTTAAATGATGGGCTGTAGCTACATACCTAAATCGCTCTTTTTCAAGTAACTCCTCAAACCAGGAATAACGAAGTTCTCGGGCAGCCATTTGAATGGACATTTTCCTTTCCATGGCATAATTGTTGGTCTGAAAGCGCTGCACGAAAAAAGGAATGTTATGCACTGCGCACCAGTTTTTCACAAACTGCTCATCGCCCTCTGACTCCTCACCTCGTAACTGAAAATTTACATGAGCTACACCCACCAAAAATCCACAGGCCTGAAACAGGTGCAGCATGACCATCGAATCAAGTCCTCCGCTTACTGCCAGCAACA
>DAOOCD010000088.1:0-12942 GCA_035408225.1 Cyclobacteriaceae bacterium
GCATCACTGTTCGCAGATCGACCTATTGCGATCTCGCCCACCATCACTGGATAACATAGAAAAAGAATACAGGCCAGGTATACCAGTAGAAAAATAGCACCTCCGTTTGACCCTGCCAGGTAGGGGAATCGCCAGATATTGCCTAGCCCAACAGCCGAACCAGCAGCAGCCAATATAAAACCTATCCGACCTGAAAAGTTACCTCTGTTTGCCATGAAGAATAAAGTTGAAGGGCGCAAAATAGACCTTAAACTAAAATTATCAAAAAGACGTTTGTTTTATACCAAGTGATTAACTTGTGATTTATTCGAATTAGGCCATTAGTATGACCTATTTTTTTAGCTAGTGATGGAAGAAATAAAGAAACTTACTACACAGGAGAAGTCACTCCGGATTAATTTGAGTCGGGCGATCTATGGCTCCTTTGCAGAGATTGGTGCGGGACAGGAGGTAGCGGCTAATTTCTTTAAGGTAGGAGGTGCATCGGGCACTATTGCAAAAACTATGTCGGCTTACGACATGAAGTTTAGCGATGCTATTTATGGTGTATGCGACCGGTATGTGTGTGAAGATCGGTTGATCCAAATGCTGGATCACGAGTACAAATTGCTCCCCGAGCGCCTGCAACATCGAGTTAAAGACACCCGGTTTTTCGCTTTTGCGGATACGGTTGAGGTCTTGAACTTTGAACGCACCAATCAGGGACATGGTTGGATCGGGCTGCGATTTCAACTGAAGCCTGAAGGTCCATATAACGATTGTGTTGTGCATGTGAAAATGCACGATAACGATCCTTTGCAGCAACAGGTGTCGCTGGGGATCCTTGGGGTGAATATGATCTTTGGCGTTATGTTCATGAAAGATCCGGACCACATTATAAGCTCTTTACTTGATGGACTAACCTCCCGCAGAATGGAGGTAGATATGTTTCGATTAAGTGGTCCTGATTTTGCCCATGTTGATAACCGCTTAATGGCACTTAAGTTGGTTAAGAATGGACTTACCAAAGCAGCGATGTTCGGCCCTGATGGTACTGTTATGCAGCCTTCGGAAGCCTTGTATAAGAAAAACGTACTTGTATTACGCGGTCGTTTCAGACCAGTAACCCATGTTAATGTTGATATGCTGCTCGCATCGAGGAGACATTTTAAGAGAGAACCGGATGTCGATAAGTCGCGCATGGTGGTGCTAACTGAATTAACACTCAATGATCTCAGTTCGGATGGTCAAATCGATGAAAAAGATTTTCTTCATCGTGCAGAAATCATATGCTCGCTAGGTCAAACCGTTTTGGTTTCAAATTATTTCGAATATTACCGATTGGTGGAATATCTCTCCAAAATTACCAAAGGAAAAAAGATTGGATTAGTGCTTGGGATTTATGCTCTTCAAAAAGTTTTTGAGGAGAAAACTTATGAGAACATACGGGGTGGAATTTTAGAAAGCTTTGCTTCGCTTTTCGGTACGAATGTAAAACTGTACATCTATCCATCTTTACGCATGGGATCTGATCAACTGTTTACACTTGCTGATTTTGAAAAGGAATTGCCAGCCAACCTTCGTTCTTTGTTCCGCTATCTGATGGATAATAACAAACTTGAAGATATCCGCAATGCCAATGTAAGTAACCTTCATATCATTTCAGATAATGTATTGGCTATGATCCGCAAAGGCCAGGAGGGCTGGGAAAAGTTTGTGCCGTCAAAAGTGGAGGAAGCCATTAAGGAAAATGGGTTGTTCGATTACCCGCTGGCCAAAGCTTCTGCTTAAATTCTCATGAATTAAAGTTTCCCCTCAGCCTTCATTCTCGAAAAATAAGAGCGCGATTCTTTTAATACTTTGGGGGCAAGTAGAAATCCCGAAATCATAGTGGGTAATGCCATTAGTGCATATGCCACATCAATGATATTCATAACGTCCTGCATCGACAAAATCGCACCCATCACAATAGTTACTAAATAGAAGTAGTCATAATATTTGCCGGCCTTAACACCTGCCAGAAAAGACATTGCTTTGTTTCCATAATAACTATATGAAAAAAGAGAAGTAATTGCAAAGAAGAAAGCGCAGATCAAAAGCAAAATTTTTCCGGTAGATCCCAATGAAGTTTCAAAGGCTGTGGCGGTGAGCGTTACACCATTGGCTCCTGAAGTCTGCCACACTCCGGTAACCAAAATTGCTAATGCCGTTAGTGTACACACCAGCAGCGTATCGATGGCTGGGCTTATCATTGAAACGAGACCTTCGCGTATCGGCTCTGCACTTTTAGATGCACCCAAGGCCATAGGCGCAGTGCCAATTCCGGCTTCATTGGAAAATGACGCTCTGCGCACGCCAGCAACTATCAAGCCTCCAACAATACCACCTAAGGCAGGTTCACCATGATAATGATTGGCAGCAAAGGCATCGGTAATTACCATCCACAGATAGTGTGGAACTTCTGTGATATGAAGCACCAGAATTCCTAACACAGAAAAGAAATAGATAACAATCATAAGCGGAACCATTTTGCCGGCCCAACTTCCAATCCGTTGTATTCCTCCGATGATGACAATGCCTGAAATGATCATGAGTACGGTACCAATCACAAACTTGAGGATAGATACTTGGAAAGATCCAATAGAAAAAGAGGCAGCTTTTAAACTTTCTGAAGTTACACCGATATCAATTATTACTTGCGTGAGTTGGTTTGCCTGAAAGATGGGCAGGCAGCCGATCATCGCACATAAACAAAAAAGTACAGCTAATGGATACCATTGTTTCCCCAAAGCTTCACGAATAACATACATGGGACCACCTTGAATAGTTCCTGCAGAATCTTTTCCCCGATACATAACTGAAAGTGTGCTTGTAAAGAAGTTAGTTGACATACCAACAAAAGCAGTTACCCACATCCAAAACAATGCTCCAGGGCCGCCAATCGAAATAGCGGCAGCAACGCCAGCAATGTTACCCATGCCTACCGTAGAGGCAAGCGCAGTCGAAAGTGCTTCATAGGCGTTAATCTGTCCAGGATCGTCAGGGTTGTTGAACTTGCCACGCAAAATGGCAATGGCGTGCGTAAAATATCTGTATTGGATAAATCGCGAATAAAGAAAAAAGAAGAGGCCGCCTAAGATGAGTAGAAAGAGAACCGGTGTCCATACCCCTGTGGCAATTGCGCTTATTAAATCACTCATTGAAATCGATTAGTGTTAATACCTTTAGCGGCTAAAGTAGGAAATTAATTGCGTTCAAGACTAATTAGATTTTGTGGGCGGGTGTTATTTATGGGATGCTACCGTCAACTGACTGAGTTCCCATAACATGCGTGCACCCACATTTGCATCCCATTCGGTGGAGCCGGGTGCTACTTCGCATAGATCAAAGCCAATGATTTTTCTTCCAGACTTAACAACTTCACTAATTAGATAAGTTGCCTGTGTAAATTCCAATCCGCCCGGAACTGGTGTACCTGTATGGGGGCAAAGTTTGGGATCTAACGCATCAATATCGAAACTAATGTAAACTAACGTAGGAAGTTCTTTTATAATATCATTGCAGAGCGCTTTCCAGGTTTTTCCCTGATATATCTCGGACTTTAAATCTGTATCAAAAAATGTTTTTACACGTCCCATCGAGCGGGTAATCACATTCAATTCTTCTTCGCAAAAATCCCGGATACCCACCTGCACCAATCGTCCTACAGCTGGAAGTTTTAATGCATTATACATAATGGAAGCATGCGAATAGGTAAACCCTTCATAGGCTTTTCTCAAATCAGCATGGGCATCAAATTGGAGAATGCCAAACCGGTCATACTTCTCAGCCAATGCACGCATCAATCCTAATGGGGTACTGTGATCTCCACCCACTAGTCCAACCAGCTTTCCTGTTTTAAGATATTTTGAACTTATGTTTTTAGTATAGATGTTAAGATTCTCACTCGCTTCATTGATTTTGGATGTTACCAGTTTAGTGGATTCTGAATCAGTGTTTGCTTCCAGTGAATCAATATAACCTTTGGCAAGAAGCCTGAGTTTATTATTCTCAATTAACAACTCCTCAGATACCGGCAACATGCCAATAGAAGTTTTCCAGGCCTCTTTTATCTGGTGATGATAAAGATCAATTTGTATGGATGCATTTAGTATAGCGTTGGGGCCTCTTGCAGTTCCATCCTGATACGATACGGTAACGTCCCATGGTACAGGTATGATAATAAGTTCAGCTTCTTCAGGTACTACAGGTAAACCGAAGAGCTTTCCTTTTATTCCCAAACCGTTGGGGTCAAAATTTTCTTGCATATTAAATTGAGTGAGGATAGAAAGCAGAGCCACGAGAGCCAGAGCCTGAGGTTACTCCCAACCAGGGTACATCAAACTTTAATGTACATAATTCAGCCGTGTCCATAGATGCTTTTATCTCATTCGTAGCTAGATAATTGTAAAGCTCAACAATAGTAGGGTAGTGTCCTACCAATAAAACTTCATTAGTTGATTCTGGAATTTTGTTTAGCAATTTTAAAATTTCCAATTCATTGTGTGAATAGATACTCTCTTCAGTTTGAATGTGCTTCAAGTCAAAATTAATTCTTCCTGCGATCAGATTAGCTGTTGACAACGCCCGAATTGCCGGGCTTGAGATTATTAGATTAATATTAGAATTATTTTTAATTAAATACTCTCCAAGTTGAATTGAGTCTTGCTGTCCCTTATACGTTAACGCACGTTCCCTATCTGATCCTCGTGATTGACCACTTTCGGCCTGCGCATGTCTTACTAAATAAAGAATTCGACTCATTTCACTCAAAATTAGGTCAGACTTAAATTTTTTTTTGAGTTTTAATTATTTATTAATTCTGCGTCTAACATTTTTTATACAAAATCATGGTAATCAAGTCAATCGGTTCATTTTTATTTCATGTGCAACCTGGGGCATCAGGCTGCCAATTAAGTAGTGTCGGCTGGTTCCGGGTTAGAGTTTTTAAAAATTTATTGATATTTGAACCCGTTGAAGTAAAACCTAAACATGTCAAAGAACTTAGTAATTGTAGAGTCACCGGCTAAAGCGAAGACGATTGAAGGCTACTTGGGAAAGGATTTCAAAGTCACTTCCAGCATGGGCCATGTGCGTGATTTAGCGAAAGGAAATGGTGCGATTGATGTCGAAAATAATTTTGAGCCGACATACGAAGTCTCCCCTGAAAAGAAAGATGTTATCAAAAAATTAAAGGAACTTGCTAAGGATGCGGAAATGGTTTACCTGGCAAGCGATGAGGACCGTGAGGGAGAAGCCATTAGCTGGCATTTAAAAGAAGTACTTAATCTTAATGATAAGAAAACGCGCAGAATTGTATTTACTGAGATTACCAAGAATGCGATTCTGAATGCTATTCAAAACCCAAGGGGGATTGATATTGACTTAGTAAATGCACAACAGGCCAGAAGATTACTCGATCGGTTGGTTGGTTTTGAACTGTCACCTATACTCTGGAAGAAAATAGGAACCGGCTTATCTGCGGGTCGCGTACAGTCGGTGGCCGTTAGACTAGTAGTTGAACGCGAGCGCGAAATCGAAAAGTTTGATGCAAAATCCTCATTCAAAGTCTTGGCTATTTTTGATTTAGGCAAAGGCAAACAGTTGGTGGCTGAACTTTCGGAAAAGTTTAGTGAAGAAAAAGATGCGTTGGCATTTCTTGAATCTTGCAAGGGGGCTGCTTTTGCAATTTCCGATTTAGTAAAAAAGCCGGCCAAGAAATCACCGGCACCACCTTTCACAACATCAACTCTACAACAAGAGGCAGGAAGAAAATTGAGCTTCTCCGTTTCACAAACTATGATGGTGGCTCAAAAGCTTTACGAGGCGGGTAAGATCTCCTATATGCGTACAGACTCCTTGAATCTTTCGGATGAAGCTGTTCAGGGGGCCGTAAGACAGATTCAATCTGCGTATGGAAAGGAATTTGTATTTACCCGGAAGTTTAAAACAAAATCGGCTAGTGCACAGGAAGCTCACGAAGCCATTCGGCCTACGGATTTCTCAGTGATGGATCCGGGCATGGATCGAAATGCCCAGCGATTATATGAATTAATCTGGAAGCGTGCGATTGCTTCGCAGATGGCGGACGCAGAGTTGGAAAGAACTACAGCCACAATTTCGATCTCTACAAATCCACGAACCTTAACGGCTTCTGGTGAAGTCATCAAGTTTGAAGGATTTCTGAAAGTATATATGGAGTCGAAAGACGATGAAGACAGTGAAGACGAAGAAAGTGGCAAAGTATTGCCGCCATTAAATGTAGGTCAGAGACTTGACCTGAATCAGATTTCGGCAACTCAAACCTTCTCTCGTCACCCGGCCCGTTATACAGAAGCCAGTCTGGTTAAGAAACTGGAAGAGTTGGGAATTGGACGTCCTTCCACCTACGCACCAACTATCTCCACAGTGCAAAAGCGGGGTTATGTGGTAAAGGAAAGTCGTGAAGGCCGTGAAAGACAGTATAAGTATCATGTGTTGAAGTCTGATCAGATTGAATCAAAGACTGAAACAGAAAATACCGGGGCCGAAAGCAATAAGTTGTTTCCGACTAATATTGCCATGATCGTGAATGATTTTCTGATTGAGCATTTTCCGGAAATCACAAACTATTCGTTTACGGCCGAGATTGAACAGGAGTTTGATGAAATCGCCAATGGTAAATTGAAGTGGCAAAAAATGTTGAATGGGTTTTATACTCCGTTTCATAAAACCGTTACAAAGACTGAATTGGTAGAACGATCTTCTGTTCAGAATAAGAGTAAAGAATTAGGCGTTGATCCGAAGACTGGCAAGAATGTATATGTGAAACTAGGCAAGTTTGGCGCTTATGTGCAGATTGGTGAAAACCCGGACGACAATGGTGGCGAGAAGCCTAAGTTTGCTAGCTTACGCCAGGGACAATTCATTGAAAATATTACGTTGGCCGATGCGCTTGAGCTCTTGAAAATGCCGCGGGACTTAGGTGTTTTTGAAGATAAGCCAGTAGTTGCAAACATTGGTCGTTTTGGGCCGTACGTTTTACACGATAAGAAATTTGTTTCCATCCCGAAAGGAGAGGACCCTTACACGGTTACGCCAGAACGAGCGGTCGAACTGATTCAGGCCAAGCGCGAACTGGATGCAAACCGATTGATCAAGGCATTTGAAGGTAATGCAGACATTCAAATTCTAAATGGACGTTTTGGTCCCTACATCAAGGCTGGAAAGAAGAATGTAAAAATCCCGAAAGGCAAAGTGCCTGAAGAACTTACGCTGGAAGAATGTGTAACACTGGCGGAGAATGCTCCTGAAAAGAAAGGCCGTTGGGGACGCTTTGGCGGTGGCAAGAAAAAAGAGGAGACAGCAGTTGTTCCTGCAAAAGCTGCGAAAAAATCTGCACCCAAAAAAGTGGCCGCTAAGAAAGCCGTTCAAAAGACAGCTGCCCGCAAACCAGTAGCGAAAAAAGTTGCTGCAAAAAAAGTGAAGAAGAAGTAACTGGATTCTAGCTGCTAGTTTCTAGTAGCTAGCTTCTCAAATCATAATATCCAGTATCGGGTATGAGGGTTGGCATCCTGTTCTCAATTTCCCTATCTTGTTGAGCATGAAACAAACATGCTTCGTGTTGATGTTGCTGGTGGCAACTAACACATACGCTCAACCTCTCGAACAATTCCTTAGTCACCCAATTGAATCCAACTTTGCCTCCTCACCGGATGGCAAATCAATTGCATGGGTAATCAACGAACATGGCAAGCGAAACATATTAGTTAAGACGGGCACGGATCTGCCCCGCTTCTTAACTGACTATCCATTGGATGATGGCCAGGAAATTTCTCAACTGGTATTTTCTCCGAATGGTACAAAGTTGCTCTATGTGCGCGGAGGTGGTGCTAATCGCAGCGGACAAAATCCAAACCCGGCCAGCCTTGCAGAAGGTACAGATCAGGCCATCTATTATAAAGAGATTTCTTCCAAGAGTCCACCTGCTAAAATCACCAATGGCAACAGTCCGGTCTTTTTTAAGGACGGTGTAAAATTTTTGTTCAGTAGAGACGGACAGATTTATGAATCGCCCATGGACATCAATGCAACACCCAAGTTGCTGTTCAGTGCACGCGGTAGCAATGGTGGCCCAAAATTTTCTCCAGATGGCAATGAAGTACTTTTTACCAGCGATCGTGGTGATCATAGTTTTATTGGTGTTTACAGCCTGATTAGGAAAAGCATTCGCTGGATTGCGCCTGATGTGAGCAACGATGCCCTTCCGGTTTGGTCACCAGATGGAAAAAGGATTGCCTTCATCCGCACAGCGGGAATCAAGATCGGGCAGCTGAGTGATCTTACAGGAGGTGAAAAGTTTTCGATCCTGATTGCCGATGCAGAAACAGGTAAAGCAACTGCTATTTGGAAATCGCCAGCCGATGACGGAGGCTTTGCCCAATCAACTCCCACACCACTGGCCTGGACAAGCACGGGTCGGATTTTGTTTTTCTCAGAGCATAGCGGCTGGAACCATATCTACTCAATGAATGAAACCGGTGGTGATTTGAAAGACATCACACCGGGCAATGGCGAAGTGGAGAGTTATGTGCAGGATGCAAGTGGCAAGTTTATTTACTTCGATGGCAACCGCGAAGATGTTGACCGCAGGCACATCTGGAAGTCTGATATTACAATAGGAACCCCGGTTGCAATAACCAGTGGTGAGGGTATTGAAATGTACCCGGCCTTTGCAGGAAATTCTTTGTATGCTTTTCGATCCACCATCAATACTTCCAAAACACTGGTACGGGTTGATGAGGTTACTAAGTCGATGGTGCCTGTATATGGACAAAAGCTTACAACTTTTTCATCCGCTGGATTTGTTAAACCAGAACAGGTAATCTTTAAGGCAGCCGATGGAACAACAATCCATGGGCAACTTTTTATTAATCGCACGCTAAGTAGCACCAGACCCGGAATTGTCTTTATGCATGGGGGACCCATTCGCCAGATGTTACTCGGCTTTCACTATAGTGACTACTACATTAACTGCTATGCCTTCAATCAATATCTCGCGAGCCAGGGCTATGTAGTGTTGTCAGTTAACTTTCGCACAGGCGTAGGGTATGGCCGTGACTTTCGCAGAGCTAAAAATCAAGGACCGCGCGGTGCCAATGAATATCAGGATGTGGTAGCAGCAGCCAAATATTTACAGTCGTTACAGCAGGTGGATCCAGCCAAAATTGGTTTGTGGGGTGGATCGTATGGAGGGTATCTTACAGCGATGGGATTGTCACGCAATCCAGAGATTTTCAAGGCTGGCGTAGATGTTCATGGAGTTCACGACTGGTCGTTTGATGGCCAAGACGCTACTAACTCATGGGGCTTGCAAAAGAAAGAACTGGAACTGGCGTTGAAATCATCGCCTGTGGCGGATCTATCGAAATGGACTGGCCCGGTTTTATTTGTTCATGGCGATGACGACCGCAATGTAAACTTTCAGCAGAGCACTGACCTCGTTGAAAAACTTCGCGAAAAGAATGTGCCGGTAGAAGTTCTGATCTTGCCCGATGAAATCCATGGCTTTCTACGATACGATAGTTGGAAACGTATCTTTGAAGGAGCGAAGGATTTCTTTGACCGCAAGCTTAAGTAAAAATAGAAGTAGGCAGTACGCAGGAAGCAGTAGGCAAAGGGTTGACAATAATTATTGAGAATCGTTTTCATTCTTAAATCACGTTCACTAATCTCACTACCGTTACCCACTTTTTGTGACCTGTAAATTGTCCATTGCCTATTGCTTTTGCCTACTGCCTACATTTAATGAAATGAGCATCTTAAAAAATCATTGCAACAGCAAATAATGAAGAAATTAGTAGTCCTCACCGGGGCGGGCATTAGTGCCGAGAGCGGCATCGCTACCTTTCGGGATGCCGGTGGGTTGTGGGAAGGTTATAGAGTAGAAGATGTAGCTACACCCGAAGCGTGGCGAAAGGACCCGGCTCTGGTTTTGGATTTCTATAATCAACGCAGAAAGAAAGCCCTTGACGTAAAGCCCAATCGTGGACACGAAATTTTAGCAGAACTCGAACAGCATTTTGAGGTAACTGTGATCACTCAAAATGTAGATAACCTGCATGAGCGGGCAGGCTCTTCGAAGGTTTTACATTTGCATGGCAGTTTGTTTGAATCGCGCAGTACGTTAAACCCAAAATTGATTTACCCGATAAAAGGAAGCGAGTTAAATATGGGTGACACGTGTGAACGTGGTTCTCAACTGCGACCTAATATTGTCTGGTTTGGTGAAGCTGTGCCCATGATGGAAGTGGCTGCGGATGTTGCTGCGAATGCCGATGTATTTTTAGTGGTGGGCACCTCCATGGTAGTGTATCCTGCTGCAGGGTTAATTGATTACGTACCCGATTTTGTGAAGAAGTATGTGGTAGACCCGAAGAAACCAGAGATTATGCATGTGCCGAATCTTGAGTTTATTGCTGAGAAGGCGAGTGTTGGAATGGAGCGGGTGCGGAAGTTGCTGCTGAATTGATTTAGTTAAGATAAACACTTCATTATGGTTAAGATAAATATATCCATATTACTGATACTGACCTTACTTGCTTCTTGTAAAAGCACTGATCAAAAAGAACCCAATCTTGAAAACAGGTACCTTGAAATCAATAAAGTCAGAACCGCTGCCGAATGGGAGCCCGCACTGGGTACGATGATCGTATGGCCCCTGGGCATTCCTTATAAATTGGTGGTTGAGTTAGCTAAAGAGGGTAAGTTATTTATTCTTGTGGAAAATGAAAATACTAAAGCCGAGGCCCAGCGATGGCTTACCCAATGGGGTGTAGACTCACAACAAGTTGAATTTATCTATGCACCTCAGGGTATTGATGCCTGGTGGGTGCGCGATTGGGGACCCAGTGCCGTGTTTTATCAGGATGATGTGATGAAACTGGCGGATGGAAAATATATTTATTCAACTCCAATCTCTGGTTTGGCATGTGATGATAGCCTTCGGTTTCTTTACACTAATGCTAAACATCAAATTGAATTAACGGATACTGATGACCAGGCTTCCCAAAAATTTGCCGAGGCATTGCATTATAAAATGGTAGCACTTCCTTTTGTGAATACAGGAGGAAATGTATTGACTGATGGGGCCGGCACGGCCTTTTCAACGTGTGTGCTGCTCAACGAAAATCGTTATGATGGAACCGATGAACAGGAATTTATCAAACATAATGCGGAGCTCTTAGGTCTGAATAACTACCATGTCATTTCAAATTTTGAAGAAATGGGAATTCAGCATATCGATTGCTTTATGAAAATCCTGGACCCAGAAAGAATTCTGGTAGCCCGGCCTCCAGCCGATCATGTTCTTTATCCAATCTATGAAAATATAGTAGCCAATGAATTGGAAAAATTAGTAACTCCCTATGGCAGGCCTTATAATATTCTGCGGCTGGATACCTATCGCTATCAAGGTGAAGACCTTGCAGCCTATACAAACGCTATCATTATCAACAAGTCCGTATTCGTTCCGCTTTTTAATATTCCCGGAGATTCAATGGCCCTGAAACAATGGCGGGAAGCCATGCCGGGATACGAGGTAAAAGGGTTTACCTACTCGCTGGCAGGAGAACCTGTTTTGGATCCTAAGGTTAAGCAGCATTACAAAAACTATGGTTGGGATGAAGGTGATGCGTTGCACTGCCGCACCCGGGCCGTATGGGATGATAAGATGCTGTACCTGAGTATGAGAAGTATAGACTCAAGAGAAGGAACAACCGATGGCTACCCGGCTTATATAACGATTAATGATTATAGCAGGGTAGGGCTTGTAGAAAATGAACAGAAAATTTTCTGGAGAATCAAAGGTCAGTCGACCTGGAATGAAGTTTTGCTAAAGGAAGAGATGCATACACATTTTACCGGAAGCATTCCTCACGCTCCTAAGGGAGAAACAATTGAGTATTATGTTTCCGCTTCGTCAAAATCCGGCCGAACAGAAACAGTACCAAGGACTGCACCTAACGGATTTTATTTCTTTACAGCTGAATGATTTATCAATACTCTACTATGATTAAGTTCTTAACCCTTCGATCACAATATATTTTTATAACACTGCCAGTCATCTTCCTATCATGCCAATCGGCAAGAGAAAACAAGGCTATCAGTCTATTCAATGGAAAGAATCTGAGCGGCTGGCACATCGATGTGCCCGATATGGATAAAGACTCCACTCTCCAAAGCCCGTTTTTGATTCGCAATGGAATGCTGGTAAGCATGGGCGAACCCAATGGTCATATTATTACCGATGCTGAGTATGAGAATTTTAAATTGGAAGTGGAGTACCGATTTGCTGGAGTACCTGGCAATTGTGGCGTGTTGGTATTTGCTTCCACCCAGCGGGCATTGTACGAGATGTTCCCTAAATCCATTGAGGTACAGATGATGCATGAAAATGCCGGTGACTTCTGGTGCATTGTCGAAGATATTATTGTTCCTGATATGGAAGCCAGGCGCGGCCCAAAAGAAGAGTGGGGGATAACAGAAGGAAAAGGCAGAAGGATTATGAACCTCACCGATGGTTCTGAAAAAGCCGTAGGCGAATGGAACAACATGATTATTGAATGTGTTGGTAACACCATTCAGGTGTGGGTCAATGACATCATGGTGAATCACGGTACAAATTGCACTGCCAGCAAAGGACATATTGCCTTGCAGGCTGAAGGATCGCAAGTGGAGTTCAGGAAAGTTGAATTGACACAACTCAATTAATATTCTCTTTTGTCATACCAGAGGATGATATAAATCATAAAATAGAGACCTCATAACTGCAGGTGCCGGGTAAGTCGTAAAAAGATTGTTCCCTAATTTTAATGCAACGAAGGAAGGGCTAATAGTCCGCCTGCCATGTCTTTTTAAAATTACATTTTACGCATTACCCTATGA
>DAOOCD010000089.1:0-12837 GCA_035408225.1 Cyclobacteriaceae bacterium
TCTATTCTACGATGCAGAGAGCGATAATGAAAATCCTTCACCACACCAACAATGCGGCCAGCCGGATGTCCATCCAGAGCGCGTATGGGTGTTCCCAATGGTTTCTCCAACATTAACTCTTCCGCAGCTGCTTCATTTATCAAGTAAGCTTCCGTTGAATCCGTTGCAAACTCTTCCGATAGATTTCTGCCTTCCACGATTTCAAGGCCAAAGGTGTTTATATAATCATAATCAACGATCATGGTATTCATACTTCGCTTGGGAATATCCAGTCCAGGAAAATCGTATTGCCAGGTGGATGTTTCCATACCCGGAGTACCATTTGAAAATGTTACCGATTTAATGGAAGTGTTTGCCAGCAGGTTTTCTTTAAGTACTTCTTTCTTATCCCAAAGTGCCATGGGTGGATTCATGTACACAATGCTTTCCTTATCAAAACCCAGGTTTTTGTTTTGAATGAAATTCATCTGTTGATAGACAATCAAGGTGCCGATCATAAGAAATGCTGCAACCCCAAACTGCATTACGGTAAGAATTTTTCTTAGTCCCGCATTGCCAGAAGGTCCAACGTGTCCTTTCAAAACCTGGGCGGGTACAAATGAACTAAGATAAAATGCCGGGTAGCTTCCAGCTAAAATTCCGGTAAGCAATCCAGCAATCAGAATATAAATAATTACACTGCCGCCTCCTAAATATACCACCTCAAGGTGTTGACCCACGAGAGAGTTAAAAAGCGGTACCAATAATTCAAGAAGTATTATCCCAATCACCAGCGAAATAGAAACCAGCACAATCGTTTCGCCTAAAAATTGTTTTATAAGCTGATGTCGAAATGCTCCCATCACTTTGCGCAGACCAACTTCCTTGGCGCGCTTCATAGCCCGGGCGGTTGAAAGATTCATGAAATTAAAACAAGCAATGATCAGTATCAGCAGAGCTACGGCCGAAAAAATATAGACATAGTTTTTATCACCATTGGCCGTGTCCGCTTTAATACCTTTGGTAAAATGTATTTCTCCTAAAGGTTGCAACCAATCGCCTAAGGCTTTATCATTATAAGCCTCTTTGCGGGCCTCTGTAAATTTCTTATCTATTCGCTTTGCCAATGCATCAAGACCCTTTTCGTTTGGGATATAGAAGTATGTCGAGTAATTCCAGGCGTCCAGGCTATTCAAAAACTGATCGGCCGGGAACCCGTATTGGTCCTGCACCATTTTGGCAATAGTTTCAAAGGTGGTTAGGTAGGTAAACTGTAAGTGTGAATTGGCCGGAACATCTTCAAATACGCCTGTGATCTCATAATCGTAGGCATTGTCATACCGGATAACCTGGCCTACCGCATCGCCATTCGGAAAATATTTGTCTGCTACTGATTTGGCAACAGCAATTGTTCCGGGCCTTGTCAGCACCGTATTTGCATCGCCCTGAACTAACCGAAAGCTAAAAATTTTAAAGAAGTCTTTATCAGCTGCAGAGAGCGTTTTAGCATCCAGAAATGTATCCCCCTTGCGAATCAGTGGGCGCTCGTTAACATCTGTAAAACGGGTAAACATTTCTACCTCCCGAAAACTCTCAGCGATCAGTGGGCCGAAGCCTGAAGGCAACATGGTTTGCATGCTAACCTGCCCATCGCGCTCGCCCCGGGGTATGTAGCGGTAAATGGATTCTTTGTTTTCATGAAAGTTTTCATAACTAAGCTCAAACCGAACATATAGGGTTACTAGCAGACAGCAAGCCAACCCAATTGCAAGGCCAAAGATATTAATGGAGGTATAGCCGAGGTTTTTGTATAAACTGCGGGTAGCTATCAAGAGATAGTTTCTAAACATATGCGAGGGGTTTAATCCTAAGACGCAAAAAAGAGAAGTAGGTTGCACGGTCCATTTCACTTAATCAATTTTCTGTATCAAAAATCCAGTTTTCTCGCAACCAGTATCGTTATTCTTCGCACCTTTGACATTAAATGATTTAAAATAAAGTGAGTAACGATCGCTATAACCAACGCGGTGTTTCCGCCAGCAAAGAAGATGTACACCAGGCAATAAAAAATCTGGATAAGGGATTGTTTCCAAAAGCATTTTGCAAAATTGTTCCTGATACTCTTGCTGGCGATGTTGACTACTGTACTATCATGCATGCCGATGGGGCTGGAACTAAATCCTCACTTGCTTACATCTATTGGAAAGAAACCGGTGATCTCTCGGTTTGGAAGGGCATTGCTCAGGATGCCATCATTATGAACATTGATGACCTGCTTTGTGTTGGCGCTACAGGCCCGATTCTACTCTCATCTACTATCGGCCGAAATAAAAACCTAATTCCCGGAGAAGTAATTTCTACCATCATCAATGGTACGGAAGAGGTTTTGTCCATGCTTCGAAAATATGGAATGGAAATCTATAGCACGGGTGGCGAAACTGCAGATGTGGGCGATCTGGTTAGGACAATAATTGTTGACAGTACAGTAACTGCCCGCATGAAACAAGCGGACGTAATTGATAACGCAAAAATTCAAAGTGGAGATGTGATTGTTGGATTAGCATCGTCAGGTAAAGCAACATACGAGAGCGAGTATAACGGGGGTATGGGCAGCAACGGGCTTACTTCTGCGCGCCATGATGTTTTTGCACATGAATACGCAACCAAATACCCTGAGAGTTATGATAAGGCAGTACCTGACAACCTGGTGTATTCCGGAAGTTACAAAGTGAGCGATGAGGTTCCCGGTGCGCCTTTAAATATGGGCAAACTGGTGCTTTCTCCAACACGCACCTATGCACCGGTGATGATTGAGATCTTGAAGAATTTGAGATCACAAATACATGGCATTGTGCATTGCAGTGGTGGGGCACAAACTAAAGTGCTGCACTTTATTGACAACCTACATGTAATTAAAGATAACCTGTTCGAAATTCCACCGCTCTTCAAATTTATCCACAGCGCTTCAGGTACAGACCTCAAAGAGATGTACAAAGTCTTCAACATGGGGCACCGCATGGAGATATATTTGCCAGAGCAATATGCAGACACCGTTATAAGTATTTCCAAATCATTTGAAATCGATGCTAAGATTTTAGGACGAGTGGAGACTTCAGCCGAAAAAAAAGTAACACTAAGAACGCCAAATGGCGAGTTTATATATTCATAATCTTCCTTAAGGTTAAATGATTACGATCAATTTAAAAAAATGGTTGTGGATTATATCTATCCCAACGCTCCTCATCTTATTAGTACTGGGTTTTCTTCAAGTTGGTGAACCGGCTGGTTTCAGTGCTATTACAGGTACAATACTTCTTGCCTGCACCCTGGTGCCCAGTGCTTTGCTTCGTCTGGGTATCCTGAAAGAAAATGCCTGGGTACGTTGGTTAGTAAAATATCGCAAAGACCTCGGTATTGCTGCCGGAACCTGGCTGCTAACTCATGGCGTGGCGAGTGGGCTTTTTTTTCTGGAGCGCGATGAGCCTTTACTCGATCAACTTCTTTTGGCCCCACTAAGACCCGTATGGGTAATGATACCCATTATGGCTTTGATGCTCATCACCTCTAATAAATTCAGCGAAAAAAAACTAGGCCGTCAATGGAAAAATGTACACAGCTTAGTTTGGATCTTGCCTGTATTGATGGTGTATCATGGAAATCTATCAATCGTTCACTTTGAAAAAGAAGATTTTGCTCCTGCTTCGATAGTATTGGTGTTGATAGCTTTAATCGCGATTTACGAGTTTTGGAAAACCCGTTCTTATCAACGGGTAGCATTACTTCTTATTGGCTTTATGGCCGTTATTCTCTTCTGGAATACAAATCCTACGCAGTAAACAGGTGTGCAAGAGGTAACCGGTTTTGATTAATCAAATTTTAACATCATCCGCTATATCACTTAGTTGAATAGACAGCGCATCCGTGGAAATTTGAATTTCGCGTAAGGACATTCCCAACGAGATTAATAAAGAAAGTAGTGAAGCACCAAAAATGTATTTGGCGATTAGTTCTTCTCCATAAAACAAAGAGAACATACATAGCACGCTCAGAAAAAGTGCCACAATACTGAACATCTGCATATTGCGAATAAGTATCACCCGAACTTTCAGATTCCGGATCTGATCAGCCACTCGCTTATCCTCTTTATTCCGATAATCATTGGCCAGTTTTCGGATGAGAGCTGCAACCGCCAGGAAACGGTTGGTGTAGGCCAATAAAACCAGTGAAACAGTTGGAAAAAGCAGAGCGGGTGTTGTCAAAGTGAGTTCCATAAACCGATTTTATTTAAACAAAGATAGTCTGTTGCCATTAATAAAATTTCTTATCCCAAATCTGTCAGAGTATGTACCTTCACAAAAAAGAATCTTCCATGAAGTCATTATTCCTCTTTTACTTTATCCTGATAACCAGTTTAGGATATAGTCAGAAAAAAGTTGTTGCGCCAGCACCTGTTAAAAAACCACTTGACTACACCGTGTATGACGGTTGGAAGGAAATAAACTACAAGGCACTCACGCCTGATGGAAGTGCTGCTGCTTTCACAATCAATCCTCAGGACGGAGACGGTAAGGTGATTTTCTATAATCTGAAAACAAATATTCAGGATTCTGTAAAACGTGCTGCTGAGATCGCTCTCACCTATGATAGCCGCCATGCGATATTTAAAATCAAGCCACAACAAAAACTGGTGAAGGACCTGCGCAGACAGAAAAAGAAAAAAGAAGATTTGCCGAAAGATACCCTGGGCGTTTATGCGTTTACTACACGCAAAACAGAAAAGATTGCTGATGTAAAATCCTTCAAGATTCCTGAAAAGGCAGGAGGCATTGTTGCTTACCAGCTGGAAGCAAAGAAAGAAACTAAGCCCGCGGCACCAAAAACCGATGAGAAAAAATCTGCTCCTTCCAAAAAGAAGAAAGCCAACACCGATGATAATGGATATACCCTGGTTGTGAAAAAACTTACAGATGGTAAAGAGACTTCTTTCAGCTTTGTAAAAGATTACACTTTCGCAAAATTCGGACAGGGGTTGTTGTTTAGTTCTACGGGTAATGATTCAACACTCAAAGCAGGTATGTATTGGTACGATCTCCAAAAAGATGAATTGAAATCACTTCACCAGGGAAAATCAAAATATAAATACAAAGGCCTATCGATAAGCGAAGACGGAACACAAGCTGCCTTCCTGTTGGATGCTGATACTACTAAAGCATTGATTCGCTATTTCAAACTTTATCATTGGAAAAAAGAAAGCCCTTCGGCTCAGCTATTGGATGTAGAAACCTCCCTGGGCATTCCTCAAAACTGGATTGTAAGCGAATACTACACACCACTTTTTTCAAAAGACGGAGGAAAGTTATTCTTCGGTTCTGCACCGAGACCGATTGTACAGGACACTACCCTGCTAACCGAGGAGATTGTAAGTGTCGAAATCTGGCATGGTGAAGATGACTACATCTATCCGCAACAAAACAAACAACTGGAAACTGAAAAGAAACGCTCATACCTCGTTAGCCTCGATCTTGCCACCAAAACGGTGATGCAATTGGGTGATGCCTCGATTCCAAATATCGAGCTGGGCAATGAAGGAAATACTCCTGTGTTTTTAGGTGAGAGCAATGTGCCGTATCGAAAGCAAATAACCTGGGAAGGTGGAGGTACCAATGACTTTTATGTATTTGATGCCACCGCGCGTTCCAAAAAACAGATTGCTACGGCTGTGAAAGGAAATGCCAGTCTCTCACCAAAAGCAAACTATGTGTATTGGTTCAGCATGGCTGATACAGCCTGGTTCTCTTACGCTGTTGCTACGGATAAAACTTTAAGACTAACTCAAGGCGTAAAAGTAAAGTTTGCCGATGAAGAAGATGATCACCCGGATTATCCAAGTCCGTATGGCGCGGCCGGATGGATAGCCGATGACCAGCTTTTTATTGCCTACGATCGCTATGATCTCTGGGCCTTTGATCCCACCAATAACAAAGCACCTGCGAATCTCACGAAAGTGGGCCGGCAGGAAAAAATTGTATTTCGTTATGTAAAGCTGGATGCCGAAGAGCGCTTCATCGATCCCGCAAAAGAATTATTACTTTCTGCATTCAATGAAACTACGAAAGCTTCAGGCTATTATAAACTTTCGATGAAAGATGGCAAGCTCACTAAGTTACTCATGGATAATTACCGCTTTGGCGGAACGGTGAAAGCCAGGCTTGGTAAACAGATTATTTTCACTCGTGAAAGCTTCCGCGAATTTCCGGATGTATGGACGGCTGATTTGAATTTATCCGCACCAAAAAAGATCAGTGACGCCAATCCACAAATGAAAAATTATTTATGGGGTAGCGTTGAATTAATCAACTGGACTTCCCTTGATAACATTCCTCTTACCGGATTACTCTACAAACCCGAAAACTTCGATCCTAAAAAGAAGTACCCCATGATTGTTTACTTCTATGAAAGAGAGAGCGATAATTTACATGGGCACATCACTCCTAATCCATTGCGTTCAGCGATCAACCGCACAACGTATGTGAGTGATGGTTATGTGGTTTTTGTTCCTGACATCATTTATAAGATTGGTTTCCCCGGTGAGAGCGCTCACAACTGCATCATGCCCGGCATTACACAATTAATATCCAAAGGCTTTATTGATGAAAAGAATATCGGCATCCAGGGACACAGCTGGGGCGGTTATCAAACTGCGTACTTAATCACGCGCACCGATATGTTCAAAGCAGCCGAGGCGGGCGCTCCAGTAGCCAATATGATCAGTGCTTATGGTGGTATCCGCTGGGAAAGCGGATTGAGTCGAATGTTTCAGTATGAAAAATCGCAAACGCGCTTAGGTGGAAGTCTTTGGGAGAAACCCATGTTATATATTGAAAACTCTCCCATCTTCTTCGCAGATAAAATCAAAACTCCGTTATTATTATTGCACAACGATGCCGATGGCGCGGTGCCCTGGTATCAGGGAATCGAAATGTATATGGCTATGCGCAGGCTAAATAAACCCGTGTGGATGCTCAACTACAATGGCGAGCCACATTGGCCAGTAAAACGCGAGAACCGCATGGACTTTCAAATCCGGATGAAGCAATTCTTTGACCACTATTTAAAAGGTACACCCATAGCACCATGGATGAAGGAAGGTGTGCCAGCGATTGAGAAAGGTATTACCAAGGGATATTAAAAATTGAAGCCACAGATTCACAGAATAATCAGTGAATCTGTGTCTTAGCCTTTCAGGTAACAAAATCAGGTTATTCTGTCTTCAAGGCCTCGACTGGATTTTTTTGTGCCGCCTGAATAGATTGATAGGCTACAGTTAGTAAAGCCAGGATAAGCAAAACTAATCCTGTAATTATAAATGTACTATAGGTGATCTGTGTATGATACTGGTACATAGTTAAAAAATCAGTCATGATAAAATAGGCCACAGGCAGGGCAAGTATCAGGGCGATAATAATCGGTCGTGAGAAATCTTTGCATAACATAACTACTACTTCTGCTATCGTTGCACCCAATACTTTTCGAACGCCAATCTCCTTTGTGCGCCTTTGTGTGTTAAACAACGTTAATCCGAATAAACCAAGACAAGCGACAACGATAGCAATTATTGTGAAGAAGACGGAAAGCGCACCGACCCGAAGGTCTTCCGCAAACTGATACTCAAAATCCTGATCTACAAACCGAAACTCATACGGCATGCCCGGTGTGAGTTTTTGAGTAATGCTTTTAAGGTATTCCATTACCTCAGTCTGAGTGCCTGGTTTATAGCGAATAAAAATTCTCTTCCATCGCCCAAACGTTTCTTCATTTCCGAGATAAAAGACTACCGGGGCGATAGCGGTATGAATGTCAGCATTGTGAAAATCTTTGACCACACCAATTATCTTTGCCTCGAAACCAAAATCGATGATTTGGCCAATAGGATCCTCAAAGCCCATTAACTCGGCTGCCGTCTCGGTAATAACCACAGCTGCTGAATCAGAGATGATAGTGGGTGAAAAATTCCTTCCTTTAATTAATTCAAAGCCTAGTGTTGGCAGATAATCATAATCGCAAGGGTTATTGTTTATCAGCATGGTTTGTGTACTGCCGTTGACTTTCCAAAACACTTCACCAACTCCATTAATTTCCATGGGGCTGGCAGCTGCCTGACCCACATGTTCAATATTAGGGTTTTGAAATGCCTCTGCTTTAAAAACCTCTACGGATAGCGCTGTTTCCTGACCCGGCTCAAAGTACATTACATTATCTTTATCAAAGCCCAGATTTTTATTTTTCAAAAATTCTACCTGCTGTTGAATAATAATCGCACAAAAGATCAGGATAACGGATAAACTAAATTGAAAAACTACAAGCCCTCTGCGCAGATGCGCGCCTGTAAATACAGAATTGACATTTCCCTTTAATATTGTGGCGGGTTTGAGCGAAGAAAGTAAAAATGCCGGATACCCGCCAGCCAGTACTCCCGTAAAGAGTAGGATTGCTAACGTACCAAAAATAGTTTTAGAGTCTGTTACTGAAAGGGTAAGCTCTTTTCCAGTTATTGCATTAAATAATGGTAAGGATAAATAGACCAACAACAAGGAGAAAATTACAGCTAGTGTGGTGATAAGCAAACTCTCCATCATAAACTGACGAATAAGTACCGATCGTGTTGCTCCAGACATTTTTCTAACCCCGATTTCGCGAGCGCGAATGGCTGCACGTGCAGTAGAAAGGTTAATGAAGTTTATGCATGCCATCACCAGAATAAAAAAACCTGTCAGGCTAAATGCGATTACATAAACTATCCCCCCTCCGGGTTGCCGATTGACAACTTCGTTATAATAGAGATGCCAATCTGTAAAGCCGAATAAAAACAAGGTGGTTTCTTTAGTGCCGCGCACCAAATCTATTTTATCCTTTATCTTCTCCTCTACCAGTTGTTTTGCAAAAGTATTATTCAGTTTTACATAAGTGTAAACGTTACTGTCATCCCAGGTGGATAATTCTTGTTGTGCATGATATTCAAATGGCAAAACATACTCGCTAGACAGGCTTGAGTTAGTTGGATGATCCGCAAATACACCTGTAATCCGAAATTCCATTTGATTATTAACTAAAATAGTCTTGCCTAAAATGGCCGAGTCGTCAAATAATGTCTTTGCTAATTTTTCGGAGATAACGATAGAATTGTTATCAGGAAGAAGATTCGTTCTGTTTCCAATTAGAACAGGAATATTGAACACATCAAAATAGGAGGACTCGGCAAAAGTTCCATCTGCATTGATTGACTTATTACCATTAGCAACTAAAACTCGTTGACCAAACCCTACCCGACAAATTGATTCTATCTCTGGGATTTCACTTTTTAAATAATCAGCAAGCGGAGCGGGTGTTGTTTCTCCGGTAATCAATTGGCCGTCTGGCAGTTTCTTCTCTCGTAGTACCATGAATACCCGGTCGTTATCAGGATGGTAGCGATCATAGTCTAACTCGTCAATCACCCAAATAAAAAGCAACATGGCAGCTGTAATACCGATCACAAGCCCGCCCAGACTTATTGTTGAGTACACCTGGTGACGGGCAAAATGTCGAATAGCCGTAGTTAAAACTGAACGCAGCATGGTAATTGAATTTAAAAGAAAAGATAATGGTAATAAAGCATTATTGAAAACGGGTATTTTCAATATTGCTGATCAACAAATCCGAACTATCGATAGTAAATCTAAAAGCTGAATTACTTCAGCAACAACTCGCCCACCTCTCTCCAACCGTTCACTCGTTTAAAATGATTGAACTGCAAATTATGGGGTGCCGAAAATAGTAACTTCTCACCGTTGAATGTCTCGAGATTGTGGGGAAGATCGTCAATCATGTAGTCGCCATATACAACGGTCTTTCTTCCACAAAAAACAAATTGCTTCCAGTGCAGGAATGGGAAGTGCTCATTTAGCCATTCCAATTTTTCAGGTAACGAGTTGGGAAACTCCATAGCCGATGAGACAATGAATACTTCGTATTTATCATTAAGCTCTTTCATTACTTCCTGGCTGTGTTGATTCACAGCCATAGTTCTGAAAAAATCTTTGCGAAAGGTGAAGTTATACACAGCATCATGGTTGTCCGGAAACCGCTTCATTTCCTCCTTATGGTTCATCGATTCGCGTAGCACCCGAACTCCAAACTCCTTTTCGTAATAGTTAATGAACTGACCCGTAGCATCAGCCAGTACATCGTCCATGTCTACAATTAATCTTTGCATAGAGGTGGCAATGATAAGTAAGTTTCAGGAAAAGAAAATCAGGGATTGGGGAATAATCCATGCTTTATACCTGTCTAATGTAAAAATTGAATTGGATTTTATACCTTTTAACCTATGGAACAACCCGGTGACGAGGAATTAATAGAGAAATCCAAGGTGGGAGACATGGCGGCCTTTAAAATGCTTGTAACCCGGCATGAAGGTCAGGTGGCCGGAGTGATCAGGACCTTGTTGGGATCAACCCCGGAAGCGGAAGATGTAGGACAGGAAGTATTTATCAGGTTTTTTGATTCGTTGAAAAAATTCAGGGGTGAATCAAAGTTGAGTACATATCTGATCCGGATCGCCATCAACTTGTCCCTGAATGAACTAAAAAAAAGGAAGCGAGCCGCATCAAGGTATGCCTCGATAGAATCCGCTGATGGAATAAAGGAAATCGAAGAAACGCTGGATTTGAAAGAGCATCTGCAGTACGCTTTTAATACACTGGATCCGGATTTTCGTGCGGTGGCTACGTTGCGACTGGTAGAAGGCTACTCAACTGAAGAAACTGCTCAAATTTTAGAAATACCCCTGGGAACTGCCCTTTCGCGGTTAGCACGGGCACAACAAAAATTAAGAATATCGCTATCAAAAAAATTAAGACCATGAATGATCAATTTTCCGAACATGAAGAATTGCTGCTAAGGTCATGGGACGGTTCTGTCTCAGCAAGAGATCGTCAAACCCTTGCCGAGGTAATGCAGAATAATCCGGCCATGCGCCAACAAAGTGATCAATACCAAAAAATTCGAACTATGTTGTTGCGTACTGAACCCGATTCGTTTGGGCCATTTTTTGCCGAGCGAATTATGAATATGATCAAGCAAAGAACCCAGGAGATTGATTACCTGATCTTTTTCTTCTTTAAGAAATACCAGGTATTGCTGGTTGGTGTGTTAGTAGCGCTATTGGTTTCCAACATGTTATTGACTGACCAACTTACCGTAAAGGGAATTCTTGGTTTAGACCAGGGAACAACTGAAGATGTTTATACCATTGATTTATATGATAATTTAACCAAGTGATTATGATACCGGAAAGAAAAAAAGCCTTACTGATGATTGGCGCTACGCTGATTATCGGGATTTTGATAGGTGCGTTGGGCGTTGGGCTTTGGAGTAAACAAAGTCGGAGAGGGGGCAAGTCTTCGGCCAATTGGCGGCAGGAGGGTAAAGAAATTTTTATGCAACGGATTATTAAGGAAGCTAATGCAGACTCATTACAAGCCAAACAAATGAAGCCGCTTATGATGGAGACAATGGCTCGTATTGATAGTTTACAGGCTGTTACCGATAAAAAAGTACATGCCGTAGTAGACTCTTTTGAAGAAAAACTTAAGCCTATCTTGAGGGAAGATCAGCTAAAAAAGCTGCAAGAATTTCATCGCAGGGGGAGAAAAGATAAAGAAGATAAGTAATCAACCTTAAGACTCAGTTAAAATCACAAAAAAACTTCACCACAATTCTTTATGAAAAAGAAAATACTTCTCGCTGTGTTGGGCCTCTTACTTGTAATTCAATTTATAAGGCCTGCCAAGAATATTTCGGATGATCGCACCCGGGATATTTCAACTAAATATTATGTTCCCTTACAGGTAAACTCAATTTTACAATCTTCTTGTAATGATTGCCACAGCAACAAGACAGTCTATCCCTGGTATGCCGAAGTACAACCGATGGGTTGGTGGCTCAATAAGCATGTAACCGATGGAAAAAAGGATCTTAACTTCTCCACCTTTACCAAACTCCCTATTGCCGTTCAAAATCATAAATTGGAAGAAGTGATTGAGATGGTGAAAGAGGGTGAAATGCCCCTGCCTTCCTATACTTATCTGGGGTTACATGCTGAAGCCAGGTTAACTAATGAGCAGCGGGAATTAATTGTTCGCTGGGCAGAGCATCAAATGGATTCTCTCAAAATGCACTATCCTCCCGACAGTTTGGTTATGAAAAGAAGGACACCTCCGCAAGGATCTTGAAAACGGATTTGAACGTTGAAGAAAAAATGGTCCGAAGCACAGTTACAGGAATGGATTATTCATTATCGTTTTCATTCTTCTTCAACTCATTTCGGAAGAATTTCTCATCATCATCCTCGTCTGTCTTTTTAATTAATGCACCAATTTCCAGAATTTTAAATTCTGTTCTGCGGTTGCGCTGACGGCCGGCAGGATTATCGCTGCCATCCGGATTGGTATTGCGTGCAATGGGTTTCGATTCGCCATAGCCCTTGGCAACCAGCCGGGCCGGATCTATTCCGTTTCTAATAAGATAGTTTACCGTGGACTCTGCTCTTCGCTGGGAAAGTTCGATGTTATAGGCATCTGATGCGACACTATCTGTGTGTGAACCCATTTCAATTCTAAGGTCGGTATTATCGTTGAGAAGCACGACCAATTTATCAAGTTCGCGGGCTGCATCCCTTCTGATATCGGCCGAGTCGTATCCAAAATAGATATTCTCCAACACGAAAATCTTGTTGCGCTCTTTCCGGTCTAACACCAAAATAGTATCAAGTGTAATGTTGGTGATAAGCTCCTTCAACGACTCCAGCGGAACAGATTT
>DAOOCD010000090.1:0-12804 GCA_035408225.1 Cyclobacteriaceae bacterium
TAATCCCTGATTGTTACCAGTTGAAACCAATTCCAGTACAGCATTTTTGTTAGGATTTACGATTCCAATACCTACGGAATTCTGGCCTTTAGCCATGAACGCAGAGAAAATTAGAAAACCAGCCAGGATATAGACTTTTGAACTCATAAAAGTTAGGTTAGAGTAGGTATTACAGATTGAAGTGTCTTAAATCTAAAAGAAATTGATCTCTCTTTAAAGTTTTTTAAAAAAATTAAGGTCGAAAAAGGACGAAATAGGGATATGGTTATCCAAAACATAAAACTTTTTATCGAGCCCATGAATTATTGATTAACAAGAGGAAAGGGGTCAAACTGAATGGGAAAGTAATTGAGTAGGATTCTGCAGTTTTAACTAGTCCCTAAACAATGTCAATTTATAAATATAGGATCGTGTAACCTATTCTTTACTACCATTTTGATTCGATTTTCCACGGAATGCTTCATGATTTTTGGATCGTGTTGCCAAGAGTTTGACTAATATTGCAAAAACTGAATCACATGAAATTTGGAACAAAAGCCGTGCATGCTGGTGTAGAACCAGACCCAACCACAGGAGCTATTATGACTCCAATTTATCAAACATCTACCTATGTTCAGGAATCGCCCGCAAAACACAAAGGATATGCTTACGCTCGTGGGGCCAACCCTACACGAAATACGCTTCAAAAGAGCATTGCAGCGTTGGAAAATGGAAAGTTTGGAATTTGCTTTTCATCAGGAATGGGTGCTACTGATGCAGTAATTAAACTATTAAGTCCTGGTGATGAAGTAATCACGAGCAACGATCTGTATGGAGGATCATACCGAATGTTCAAACGCGTCTATGAAAAATTTGGAATCAAATTCCACTTTATTGATCTGACAACTGCCGACAACCTAATTCCTTATATAAACAAAAACACAAAACTAATGTGGCTGGAAACTCCCTCCAATCCATTGATGAGGATAATCGACATCGAAGCCTGCGTTGCCCTGGCCAAAAAAAATGGGATAATGGTAGCTGTGGATAACACCTTTGCCTCCCCCTATTTACAAAACCCACTTGAATTAGGTGCAGATATAGTAATGCATTCTGTTACTAAATATCTGGGTGGGCATAGCGATGTTATCATGGGAGCTTTGGTTGTGAATGATGAAAAACTTCAGCAGGATCTCGCTTTTATTGCCAACTCGTGCGGGGCAGTACCAGGACCACAAGATTCTTTTTTAGTTCTGCGTGGAATCAAAACACTGCATCTGAGAATGGAACGCCATTGTTTAAACGGACGAAAGATTGCCGAATATTTAAAAGCTCATCCAAAAATTGGAAAAGTATATTGGCCCGGATTTCAAGATCATCCCAACCATGCAATAGCTAAAAAGCAAATGAAGGATTTTGGTGGTATGTTATCATTTACTCTCAAGAACGATAATATTGAAAATGCCACCAAGCTGATGGAAAGTGTCCACTTATTCTCCCTGGCTGAATCGCTTGGAGGCGTTGAGTCTCTTATCAATCATCCAGCCTCAATGACACACGCGAGCATTCCTAAAGAAGAGCGTATAAAAAACGGTCTCAGCGATTCACTGATCCGGTTAAGCATTGGTGTTGAAGATGCGGATGACTTAATAGAAGATCTTGAGCAGGCATTAACACAAATATAAATGAGGAGAGAAGCTCCTTATTGGAGCTCCCTCCTATCTAGTTTGCCTTCATTGTATTATTATTTTTTGCCCTATGAATGTGGCGGTTAGCGCGATCTTGCTTTCTATCAAGTTTCCTACGCTCTCTGGTAGTTACATTGCCATCGGCTTTTGCTCTACGCTCCGACCTGCGTACATGTTTTTGCTCCTTATTAAGCAATGCCGTTTCCTTACCGGTTAGGTCTCCATCCATACGTCCTTCATGAATTCTGCTCCGCTGGTTCGCCTGTCTTTCATTTACTTTGGAGGTTACATCCTGTGCCTTTGCTACCAAACCGAATAAAATAAGAACTGCAAAAATCAAAATCACTCTTTTCATAATTATTGAATTTCCTCTTGGACAGAGAATAGCCGACAAGGTTTAATGGCTTAAAAGAAAAAACTATGCCGTTACTAAGATTTTTGAGGATGGGATTTTAACAACAAACTCAGCACCCTTACCCCTTTCGCTAAGCAGATCAATTTTTCCACCCAAACGATCTACAAGCGTTTTCACAATAGCAAGTCCTAGTCCATTGGAACTTTCGCCCCCGGTTGGTCTGGCTGAAAGCTTTCTGAATTTTTGAAAAAGCAACGCTTTGTCCGCCTCCGAAAACCCTGGACCATTATCACTGATGGATAAAATTGCTACCTCCCCAATTATTTCACCACTTATCTTTACTGTAGAATTTTTGGGAGAAAACTTGATGGCATTTGAAAGTAAGTTATCAATTATTCGATTGAGATAATCCAGATCTGAATTGAATGAATCATGAAAGGAGCAATTGATTTCAAGTTGAATGGACTTAATATCTGCAGGCACTTTATAGGAACTGACTCGTTCCTCTATCAGAGAACCCAGATTGACAGGTGATATAATCGGTGTACTCGTATTTTCCTCAATTGCGTTTACATCAAGAAGGTCAATAATAAGATTAGAACCTGAATTTGTTGCATTCTTAATCATACGCAAATACTCCTGTTGCTTGTTGGGTAAACCACCCTCCATTTCCATAATACTGGCAAGTCCAGAAATTCGGTTAAGGGGAGATTTAAGATCATGAGCCACAATATTCATTAGCGAATTCTTCTCACTATTCAACTCATTCAGTTGAAAGTTTTGTTTCCTCAAATTCTCATTCACTTTAGATATTTCCTCCTGCTGCTTTAAGATCCTATCATTTTGATCTTGAAGTTTCTGATTAACAACTTTGCGCTTACGATTGAAGTGCCAGAAAATGACTGTAACGACAGTGACAGAAATAATCAGAAGTAGCAACAAACGATTCTGAAATCGCTGAGCAGATATCAAAGAGTCACTCTCGATTTGTGCTGCTTTTAACAATTCATTCTCCTTTTCCTTCTTTTCAATTTGTAAGAGAAATTGCAGGCGCTCTATTTGCCTCTGCAGGTCAGTATTTTTGATCTGCTCCTGAAGTATCTCAAACTTATTCATCAGATCGGTTGACTTAACAATATTTCCTAAAGCCCGGTAGCAAGTAGCTGCACTTCGGATAGCATCTATCTGATAAATAAGATTTCCGGATAGTTCGGCTTTGACAATAATATCTTCAAAAACAGGAAGTGCCGATAAATACCTTTTCTGTTCAAGAAAATATTTTCCCTGTATAAGGGAAGCTCTGATAAATAATTTCTGATTCGTTATCTCTGATACTGTTTTTAGAACCTTAGTTGCTTTGGCGTAAGATTCTTCATAATTCTTTTCGTTAAATAAAATCTCAGCGGAACCCTGCTCTAACTCGGCTGAGGTAACCTTATCATTAATGTAATGCGCTACCGAATCAGCCATCTGTAGCTTCTTTAGAGCTTCCTTTGTATCTCCTTTCGTCTCATAAATCAATCCTAATTCGAGCAATGAAGAAACGATACCTCGCTTGTCATCCAACTGCCTACGAAGTTCATAGGCATGAGTAGACATTTCAATTGCTTTTTCAAAATCATTCTGCGATTTGTAGATGTTCGCCAGGCTACGATAAACATAAGCCAATCCGGATTTTTCCTGCAAAGCTTCAAAAATATCTCTCGAGAGAATAAAATTATCAAAAGCCCGCACCAGGTCACCCCCATCAAAAAACATTCGGCCCAGGTTATTATAACCAAACCCCAATTGAGTGGAGTCTTGTTGAGTAATGGCAACTTGTATAGCCTTGTCGTGATACTCTGCTGATTTATTATAATTTCCCTTATTGGCATATGCCAGGCCCATAAAGCTAAGAGGCTTTGACAAGTTCTTTGTTAATTCAATATCCTTACCTAATTCATAGGCTTGTGTACAATAATAAATTGTGCTATCCGGGTAAGAATACCGATACTCAAAACCAATTGAATTGAGCGTTTCAAACTGATCTGGCTTTGATTGAGTGTTTACATTGAGGGAAGCGCGCAAACTATCAATTACACTTAGGTTCTGGCTATGAACCTGAAATGAACTTGCAAAGAATGCAACTAAAATAAAGCAACTGATTCTGACCCTCATTCCGTAGCTTTTTCCTCAACTCATTTTACCTATTTGAGATTAGCAATTTACAAACAAGCCCGTGCAAGTTTTGAGTCATGTAAGATGTTCGATTAAACAACAAAATTCCAATCATCAATGACAAGGGTAGGCACTTCGATCGTACGATCTTACCCAAAAATCTTCTAAAAAATGGTAGATCTACTAATCCTTCTCAACAAAATTCAAATCTCTGCCAAAAGTCTCATCAATCAGACGTAAGGCCCAAAAGGCGATTAATATGGTAACAACACCCACCACAAGAGCTCCTTCAAGTATTCCAATACTTTCACGCATGTATCTAAAGGCAAAAGTCAATGGAATTACTGTGCCTCTGATAAAGTTAGGTACTGTTGTGGCTACCGTTGAGCGAAGATTGGTACCAAACTGTTCAGCTGCAATAGTGACGAACAGCGCCCAATAGCCAACTCCAAAACCTAATAGAAAGCAACCCACATAAAACCCAGCTGCACTTTCAAAAGGCCAATAGAGATAGGCAATTACAAAAGCAAGAGTAAGGAAGATGAAAACAAAAACAGTTTTTCTTCGTGACCGAATGATTTGACTCATGATTCCACTTGTCATATCACCAGCAGCCAAACCAATATAACTAAACATAACCGCGTCACCGGCAATCACACCGCTAATGTTCATTTCTTTGGCAAACTCTGGAGAGAACGTGATCAGAATTCCAATCACATACCAGATGGGCAAACCGATTAGTATGCATCCAATAAATTTAATGAAGCGCTCTTTCTGATTGAAAAGCTGAAAGAAATTTCCCCGCTCTACGCTTTGCTCCTTTACTTTCAGAAAAATTCCTGACTCAAATACACTCACGCGTGCTACCAGTAAAATCAATCCTAAACCACCACCAATAAAATAAGCAACCTGCCAGTCGAACACCTTCGCCACATAATTGGCAAGCACAGCACCCATCAGGCCCACCGTTGCAACAAGTGTAGTACCATACCCTCGCAACTTTGTTGGAAGGGACTCCGAAACCAATGTAATACCAGCACCTAACTCGCCAGCCAAACCAATACCGGCAATAAATCGCAAAAGTGCATACTGATTTACAGTGGTCGCAAACCCATTGGCAATATTGGCCAGTGAATAAAGTAATATAGATCCAAATAATACCGACAATCTACCCCGTTTGTCCCCCATAATACCCCAAATAATGCCGCCTACTAACAACCCGGCCATCTGGACCCGAATCAGAAATTCTCCCTGGTTTAACATATCGCCTTCTGAAACACCCATGGAACGAAGGCTTGGGATACGAACAATACTAAAAAGTAACAGGTCGTAGATATCAACAAAATAACCGAGTGCGGCCACGATAACCGGGATACTAAACAGCTGCTTATAGTGGTTAGACGTCATGCGCTAATTTTTTGTCAAAATAGTTGAGTTTTATCAAAATCCCACTCCTTCCATCATTTGCCTCTTTTGGCCTTTGGTAAAAAAACAAAATGATAATTAACTCTTTAGGGCTAAACTCGCTGCAATAAAATCAAAAACCATTCTCATATGAAGAAACTTTGCATTTTGATATTGCCCTTATTAATACTTGTCTCAGGGTATGCCCAGAAAAAAGGGACACCAACTCAGACCAAGACCCCTGTGGGGTATGATGAACAACTCTATAATGCCATAGAATGGCGCAGCATTGGCCCCTATCGTGGCGGGCGCTCTGCTGCCGTAACCGGGGTTCCTGGAAAACCAAATCTCTTTTATTTTGGTGGCACCGGTGGCGGGGTATGGCGAACCAGCGATGCTGGCAACAGCTGGGAAAATATTTCGGACGGCTACTTTGGAAGCTCGATTGGGGCCATTGCCGTAAGTGAATGGGATAATAATGTGATCTATGTTGGTCAGGGTGAGTCAACCGTACGAGGAAATGTTTCTTTCGGAAATGGGGTTTACAAATCCACCGATGCAGGAAAAACATGGGTGTTTGTAGGCCTTAAAGATTCTAAACATGTTGCCCGCATCCGCATTCATCCAAAAAATCCTGACTTGGTTTATGCTGCTGTACTTGGCGATCTTTTCAAGTCTACCGAGGAACGCGGAGTTTACAAATCAGAAGATGGTGGTAAAAGCTGGAAACGTATATTGTTCGCTAATGCGGATGCCGGTGCTGTTGATTTAATCCTGGATCCTAACAATCCAAGAATAATTTATGCCTCTACCTGGCGAATTCGCAGAACTCCATACAGTCTGGAAAGTGGCGGTGAAGGCTCTGCCCTTTGGAAAAGTACAGATGGTGGTGAGACCTGGACTAATATTTCAAAAAATGAAGGCATGCCAAAGGGCATTTGGGGCATATCGGGTGTTACAGTTTCCCCCGTAAATTCAAATCGGGTATATGCCATCATTGAAAATGATAATGGTGGCGTTTACCGTTCAGATGATGCCGGAAAAACATGGCGCAAAATGAATGATGACAGAAATCTTCGCCAACGCGCTTGGTATTACTCAAAAATTTATGCCGACACCAAAGATGAAGACATGGTCTACGTAATGAACGTGTCTTATCATAAATCAAAAGATGGTGGAAAATCTTTTGCCACCTATAATGCACCTCATGGTGATCATCACGATTTATGGATTGCCCCAGAAGACAACCAGCGCATGATTATTGCCGATGATGGAGGCGCGCAAGTTTCCTTTGATGCCGGAGAAAACTGGACTACCTACCATAACCAACCGACCGCTCAGCATTATCGTGTGATTACTGATAATCAATTCCCATATCGCATCTATGGAGCGCAGCAGGATAACAGCACGCAGCGTATTTATCATCGTACGGATGGTTTTTCTATTGGTGAGCGTGACTGGGACATCACGGCCGGTGGCGAAAGTGGCCATATTGCGGTAGACCCTACTGATAATGATGTTGTATATGGAGGAAGCTATGATGGCTTCCTGACGCGTAAGAATCATAAAACGGGTGAAGAGCGTGGTATCAATGCCTGGCCGGATAACCCAATGGGACATGGCGCTGAAGGAGCTAAATATCGCTTTCAGTGGAACTTCCCGATTTTCTTTTCTCCTCACGATCCTAAAAAACTATACGCTGCTTCACAAAATCTGCATGTTACATATAATGGTGGTGAGAGTTGGGAAATCATCAGTCCTGATTTAACGCGCAATGATGCAAGCAAGATGGGACCTTCTGGTGGACCTATCACCAAAGACAATACGAGTGTAGAATACTATTGTACCATTTTTGCCGTTGCCGAATCTCCCTACGAAAAAGATCTCATCATCACAGGATCAGATGATGGACTAATCCACATCACTCGCGATGGTGGTAAGAAGTGGGAAAAAGTAAACACTTCTGTTATTCCTGAATGGACCATGATCAATAGTATCGAGTTTGATCCATTTGTTAAGGGTGGTGCCTATGTTGCTGCAACCAGCTACAAACTAGGTGATTATCATCCTTATCTTTTCAAAACAAAAGACTACGGAAAAACATGGACCAAGATCACAGATGGTATTGATCCGGGACACTTTACACGGGTAGTCAGAGCCGATCCTAAACGTGCAGGCTTATTGTATGCAGGTACTGAGTTTGGAATGTATATCTCGTTCGATGATGGTGCTAACTGGAAGCCCTTTCAGTTGAATCTCCCGATCGTTCCAATTACAGATTTGACTATCAAGAATGATAACCTGATTGCCGCTACCCAAGGCAGAAGTTTCTGGCTTATTGATGACCTGACTCCCCTCCATCAATTAAATGACGCAGTCGCTAAGAGTGATGTGTATTTGTATAAGCCAATGCCAAGCTACCGTATGAATGGTGGTCAGGCAGGAAGAAGAGGTCAACCTAAAAATGAAGGAATCAATCACCCAAATGGTGTAATGATCCATTATTTTCTAAAAGACACAGTTAAAACCGTTGCGTCTTTAGAGATCCTGGAAAAGAATGGAACCTTAATAAAAAAGTTCGCAACAAAACCGGATAAGAAAGCAAATGAGGAAGATCTTAAAATCAAAACCGGCATGAACAAATTTGTATGGAATATGCGCTATGCGAATGCCGAAGGGTTTGATGGACTGATCATGTGGTCGGGTAGTCTTACAGGACCTAAGGCCATACCTGGAATTTATAAAGCACGACTTACCGTTAATGGAAAATCTTCAGAAACTGAATTTGAAATTCTGAAAGACCCTCGTACCAGTGCAACGGTTTCAGATATTAAGGAACAATTCAACTTCTCTATAGCAGTTCGGGATAAGCTTTCTGAAACCCACAAGGCTATTAAGAAAATCCGCACAGCACGCGAACAGATTAATCGGGTAACTGAGCCAATGAAAGGAAAAGAAGATATGAAAGAAGTAACCGAATTGGCTAAATCCATTTTGGATGATATGAAGAAAATTGAAGAAGCCTTATATCAGACTAAAAACAGAAGTGGTCAGGATCCCCTTAATTATCCGGTTCGTTTAAATAACAAGTTAGCTGCTTTGGGCTCAGAAGTAGATGGTGGCGACTACAAGCCGACAGAACAAGTAAAAGCAGTTCATAAGGAGATCGTTGAGAAAATCGATCTTCAATTAAATCAACTTAATAAAGTAATGACTGAAAAAGTGCCTCGCTTCAATGATTTAGTAAAACAAAAACAAGTAAGCGCAGTATCTATCGATTTACTATAAAAAATCTCTTTAGAGAAAAAGAGGAGTCTACACAGGCTCCTCTTTTTTTATTTCTTGCCGATAAAGTAATACAAGATAGGACCAAGTAAGGGAAGAAATATTACCGCGATAATCCAAAGAACCTTCTTCTCCATATCCTTATTACTCTTAAGGATATCTATTACAACCACCACGTCAATTATAAAGATTATTAATCCAATCAGGCGTGCCATAGAATTTTAATTTGATTCCAATAATTTAAACAACTCATCCAGATTGGGCGTAATAATGATTTCAGTTCTTCTGTTCTTCTGCTTATTCTGAGCATTGTCGTTAGCAGCCAACGGAGAGAATTCACCTTTTCCAGCGGCAGTAATCTGCTTAGGTGTAACTCCGGCACCAGTAAGAATTTTGGTAATAGAAGTAGCCCGCATCACACTTAAGTCCCAATTGTCTTGCATATAAGCAGATTTCTTAGAGATAGGCACATTATCAGTATGCCCTTCAATCATGATTTGAATGTCTTTCTGATCCTTAATTGCTTTTGCAAGCTGCTGCAATGCTGTAACTCCCTTTTTATCCACTTCAATGCTCCCCGAGCCGAAAAGCAATTGTTCCGCCAAGGAAACATACACCTTTCCGTTTTTAACCTTTACCGTGAGGTCGTTCTCCTTAAAATTTAAAAGTGCATTGCTGATTCTGTCTTTTAAATCTTTAACAGCTTTGTCCTTATTGGCCAAAATCTGCTCCAATTCCTTTACTTTCTTTTCACGCTCAACCAGGCTATTGCTCAGCGAGTCATTCAACTTATGGGTCCGCTCCAGGTTCTCCTGAATAGCAAGTAATTGATCTTTTTGTTGAGCCATATCGCGGTTGAGCTTTCCACTATTTGTCAATAAGTTTTTATAGTATGAATTTAACTCGTCATACTCCTTATTGAGCCCAGCTAGTTTTTGATTAGTGGCCCGATAAGTTTGATTCAAGTCTGCTGTATCTTGTCTTAGCTTAGTTAGTGTCTCATTTAGTTCTTTGATTGAAGCATTAGCCTTTTCCAGTTGGTTGGTTTTGTCCGATAATTCACCCTCTGCCTTTACTTTCTGGGCTAGCACGTCATCAAATTTCTTTTTGGTAACTATACAAGATGAAAAAAGTAACAAGGGAATAAAAAATAGAAATATGTTGATTTTCATAGTTTAAAAAATTATTGCCGTAAATATCTAAAATAAAATCCAATTCTTACTTTCGAATAACTAAGACATCAGGTGCTATATTTTGTCAAACTTTAAATTATTCTCTATGGAAGGCATGTTGAAACCCGGATCACTAAAAGGAAAAACGATCATCATCACTGGCGGAGGAACCGGCCTCGGAAAATCCATGGGTAAATACATGCTTGAACTCGGAGCAAATCTGGTGATCACCAGCAGAAAAAAAGAAGTGTTGGACAAGGCAGCTGCGGAGCTGGAACTACAAACAGGCGGTAAAGTTCTACCAATTGTATGTGATGTGCGTAAATACGAGGAGATCTTGAATGTTATTGCAGAAACGGAAACAAGATTTGGCGAAATACATGGTGTATTAAACAATGCAGCCGGAAATTTCATTAGCCCAACAGAAAGACTCTCGCATCGCGCATTCGATATCGTTGTAGACATTGTCTTGAAAGGAACTTATTACATGACCCTTGCGATTGGAAAGCATTGGATTGCAAAAAAACAACCGGGCACTTTTCTGAATATTGTTACAACCTATGCATGGACAGGTTCAGGATATGTAGTACCCTCGGCTTGTAGCAAAGCCGGAGTTCTGGCGCTTACGAGATCTTTGGCTGTTGAATGGGCCAAGTATAAAATCAGGAGCAATGCCATAGCCCCTGGCCCCTTCCCAACAGAAGGAGCATGGAGCAGATTGTTGCCTGGTGAACTTGTTAACAAATTTAACCCTTCAGAACGTATTCCGTTAAAGCGGGTAGGCGAACATCAGGAGCTTGCTAACCTAGCCGCCTATCTTATGTCTGATTATTCAGCATACATTAATGGCGAGGTGATTACTATTGATGGTGGGGAATGGCTTCGAAACGGAGGCGAGTTCAGTCACCTCGAAGCAATTCCAGACTCTATGTGGGATGCAATAGAGAAAACAAGAGGAAAATAATCTAACAACATCTCAGTTAAAATCGCAGCGAGAAAACAAGCCTAACATAACTATGGCCCGATCCTTTAGCTACTTCCTTTGAAATATGATTTACACTGAAAGCAAAGGATCCTCGATTTTTGGCATACATAATTCCAAAATTTCTACGCAGCACCCATGAAGTAGCATCCACCGTAAAAAAACTTTGATTGCTCTTAAAAAGGCTCCCCTCAAGAAAAATATTGGAGATTACATAATCAATCCCCATTCCGCCAAAAATAAAAACTTCTTCCTTGGCGGGATTTCCAGTGTTGGCAAGCCTACTGTTTGAAAACACAGATTCGGTTAGCGTATTAAAATCAATCAACCTGACTGTTAAATCCTGCGCAATCTTGTTTGAGCCAGATCCTACAACAACCTCGGAAGTGCTCACCAGATCAACATCCTCTAAAACTTTAAAACTGTTCTGAAACTGATAGTTCATATTAAGAATAACTTCATTAGCAATCTGAGTATCCCATCCTCTTGGTTCTTCAAAACCAGTCTTACTATGCCACCAACGTTGCAGTTTTCCTAAGCCACTAGCTTCCCCGACTAAACCTACCTCAAATTTGACAGTGGAAACAATTGACTGACCTTTTAAACGTGAAAGTGAAACGCTTCCATAATCAAATCCCGCATAGGGGCGATCCATATTTACAGGATTTGCAAACTGTGTTCTTTTAGGGGTAAAGATTTTGTTCCCTAACGTAAAAGAAACAATGGCTTTAGATGGCACATTGGTTCTCGTAATAAATTTTGCCAATCGTTCATTCTCTAATAACTTACGATAAGAGAATTCATGACCTGCCGTATAATACCAATCGTTAAATAAGAAGATATCATTATCTATAGCCAAGCTAACTTCATTCACAACGTGTCCTCTCGACTGGCTTTGCGAAAAGCAATATCCGCTAACTAAAAGTGCCAATATCAGAAAAGGGATTCTCAACCAGAAATGGTATAAGTGAATTTAAATCTAAAAAATAACTTAGTGAATTTCAACTCGCAAAAATCAATTCAACTGAGTGGTGGTGATGATCTCTTCAGAGATGGTATAGACAAATAACTTCTTGCTTTTTGTATTGTTACCAAAAACCGGGGAAATCGTACTTTCCAATGGTCTATTAATTACTGGATTTCCAATCTGATCATATAAATATGATAATTTCTGTTCTTCATCATAAAAACAAAAAATAGATTTACCCTGAGGCAAAGAAACAACCGAAGGCAGTAAAGTGGTTGAACCCGGATTCTGCTTTTCAAAAACAAGTTGAAGAAATCTATCAAAGACAGCGATTTTATCAGTATCAATTCTTAAAAAGTAAAAATCTGACTTTCCAATTACTTTTTTTAAATAGAATTTTGAATTATTTCCTTTAACTAGATTTTCCTGCGACTTGGATTTGCCATCAAAGCTTTGTTTGGTTACTACTCCATCCAGAGAAATGGAATAGATAAAGCTATTTCCCATGGTCGGCCCTGTTTCAAGAAAGTAATCACCAGAAAAAGAACCGAGCCTCAACTGAGCCTTTCTCTCTAAATCGCCCTTCCTATTAATTAAATGAACAGTCCCATCCTTTGATATAACAAGAAAATAATCTTTGTTTCCAATTTTATAGTGCACGGGACTATATTCTATATCAAACGGCAGTCTATTGGGTGACCATCCATCCAACATAATTGCATCCTTATTTAAGATGTAAATCTCTCTTGTACCAGAGGATAGCAAGTATCTGTAATTTTTACTTTTATCATAGTCAACTACATCTGAGAACCTTA
>DAOOCD010000091.1:0-12670 GCA_035408225.1 Cyclobacteriaceae bacterium
CCACATTTTATACTAACCTCTGCCAATCATGAGACTAGGATCAAAAAACTAATACCCGATGATATTGCGAGCAATCAATTTATAATCACTGATACCATTCCTCAAACCGATGAAGATTACATGCCACAAAACACGGCAAACGAAATTGCATTGATTCAATATACTTCGGGCACAACAACCCAGCCCAAAGGTGTTATGATCACGTTTGATGGTTTAGCCCATAATCTCAGAGCCATTCAGCAACACTTTCAACTCCACGAAAAGAGCGTATGTTTCTCCTGGCTTCCTCACTACCACGATATGGGCCTGATCGATGGAATTTTAACACCTCTTTTCAATGATTGCCGTAGCATACTATGCTCACCCAGCTATATAATTTCAAATCCAACCAGGTGGCTGAAAGTAATTAACCTCTATCAGGTAACACATACCGGTGGTCCTAATTTCTTCTTTGACCTTTGCTCCAAAAGAATTTCACCCACGATTGCGAAGGAATTTGATTTGAAATCTCTTACCCATGTTTATGTGAGCGCAGAGCCGGTTCGGAAAAAGACATTGGAGAAGTTTGCAGCATTGTTTTCCGCTTCCAGTTTTCAACTTAATCTTTTTACACCAGGATATGGGCTTGCTGAAGCTACGCTGATGGTTACATGTAAGACCCCAAATTCGTCACTCCGTTTTTATGTTGAAAAGGGGCAAGAATATGTTGGACTTGGTAAGCCAATCCCAGGAATGGTTATTAAGATATTAGACCCAACTACCCAGCAGGAAATAAGTGAAGGAGAAGTAGGTGAAATCTGCTTGTGTGGTCCTTCCGTTGCGCCAGGCTATTATGCAGACAAAGAAAAAACATCGCAGGCCTTTGTATCGCTTCCAACAAAGGGTGAAATCCACAGATTCTTACGAACGGGTGACTTGGGGATCATGGAAAAGGGTGAATTATTTGTTGTGGGTAGAATAACAGACACCTTACTTATTCGAGGATTGAAATACGCTCCTGAGGATCTGGAGTACATAATTACGCAAAGTCATCTGGCTTTATCCGCATCAACCAGTACCGTATTTACAATTAATCAAGATGATGAAGAGAAAATAGTTGTTCTTCAGGAGTTAAAAAAAATACATGATAGACATGATCTTGAATCGATCAGAAATTCCATTAAGGATTCAATATACCAGGCTTTGGGGTTAACTGTATTTGATATTATATTACTACCTGAAGGCAGCATCCTGAAAACCACTAGTGGAAAAATTAAAAGGAGTGATACCAGGATTAAATATATGCAAGGGAAATTCTCAGAGGCTTTATGAAGCAAGTTGAATTGCAAGAGATCATTTTATTTTTACAGAAATCTATAGCAACCGAAACGAGGCTTGATTTAGAGAAGGTTGAAATTGACCAATATATGGGTGTCTTTGGACTGGATTCCATAAACTCCATTTTCGTGTTACAGCAACTTGAAGATTTTCTTGAACTTGAATTAAGTCCGCTTCTTTTCTGGGACTACCCCACGATAAAAAGCCTAAGTATTCACTTATACCACTTAATGAATAAGCAATGAGTAAGCTATGGGACCCTTTTGCTGATCATTATCGAGCAAATCCTTATCCGATGTATCATCGGCTACGGAAAGAGGCACCGGTGTATCGGACACAGACAGGGGATCTTGTACTTACCCGCCATGCAGACATTCGAAGTGTGTTGCAAAGCACAGACGACTTTCGGGCTGGTAACCGATTAGAGTGGATCACGCGCCAGGTAAACTACCTGGAAAACAAATCAGAAGATTTTACTGCCGTAACCGATGCAATGAATAGCTTCATCGTCATGATGAATCCTCCGGAGCATACTCAATTGCGGAACATTCTGATGGAAGCATGGGATGATCATGAAGTGGATCACATCCTTAAAAGTAACATCGATGAACTTTTAGCGAAGTGTGAAAAATCGTTTGATCTAGTTAAAGATTTTGCAGAGCCCTTACCAGCCATGACTATGACGCGCATCATGGGCATGCCCTTTCAAGATTATAACTTTCTAAAACAAGTTGCCCAGGGCGTCTTGCGTAGCCTGGATATGTATATGTCTTTTAAGGATTTGGTTCAGATTGATATTGCCTCGAAGCAATTCATAGATTATCTGAACCGGTACCTGGATTACAGGGAATCCAATTTGTCTAACGATTTGGTGAGCAAAGTTATCTTGCAATACCGACTTAGGAATAAAGCTGTTAGTCGAAAGCAAATGATTTCAATTTGTATTTTTCTATTCATGGCCGGAGAAGAAACCACAGTGAATTTAATTGGCACCGGATTGCTTAACTTGACAAATCATCCTGATCAAAGAAATTCACTTGTCTCCGACTCTAAATTATTAGATAGCGCTGTTGATGAAGCTTTAAGATATGAATCCCCTGTTCAGCTACTGGGAAGGATAGCAAATAGGGACCTGGAGTTAAATGGTGTTTCGATTAAGAAAAACGACACCTTAACATTGTGTATAGGATCTGCCAATCGAGATCCGGAAATATTTAATGACCCCGACCGTTTTGATATCAATCGGAATGCAAAGAATCATTTGGCATTCGGGGCCGGAATTCATTTCTGTCTGGGTTCGTGGCTGGCAAAAAAACAATGGAAAATGGCCACAATGGAAATCATGAACCGGTTCACGCATTTGAAAATAATTGAACCACCAACATGGACTACCATGCTTTCAGTAAGGGGGCTTGCATCACTGAAGGTCGCTGTCAAGTGAGTGCTTCATTTAAAAAGTAACATAAAATTGGTAAACCGGCTTCGATAAAAGCCTAGTTCCTAACCTGTACAATTACCAGGTTGACTTTTGAGCCACTTTTAAATCGTTGCTCCTTTAAAATAATATACTCTGATATGTCGGCCCTGTTTATCCATGCCAATATAGGCCATTTTTGAAGCCATCCAGATAGCTTCTCGTCTGAATTCCTGAATCCGCGGATTCTCAACAAACGTTATCATACCTATGCATGAATTAACTGTAACGGTCTTATTGTATGCTTCCAGTAAGTCACGGGTCCCAACAATTATTTTTGATGCTAATCCAGGATGTCGGAAGCCGGGAAGCACTATGGACCGGTACATATAAAAGTTATTATTATTCAATTGCTTGAACGTGATTAACTCTGCCGTTGACAATCCGATGATTTTCTTTTCTGCTTTACTTCTGACAATTAAAACAACCTGGCGTGCCCGTTCAGCCGATGAAAATCCGGGGCGCAGCATTTTGTTGTCATCCCAAAATTTTACAACCTGATCGACCAACGCAGGCGTCATTTTTTGCCAGACATCTTCAATATATACCTCGTCCTGTGCCCCTATAACATATTTCTTGGCGCCCAATGGTGCCTCTACACCGTCAATTTCAATGGTAACCTGAAACGAGTTACGATCCGCAAAAAGAGAAATTTTTTCTTTAAGTTGTGTTGCGAGTTCATTCCCCTTGGTGCCTTGCCACTGATCTTGATTATTAAGTGGATGAATTAATAGCCGAGTGCCCTTGAGCGAAGTGTTTGGAATCTGTTCGGCAAAAAAAGAAACATCCGTAAGGGGGCGATCGTCTGTAAACTGTTTCCAGTCAAATGCCCCATGACTTTGATTCTCACCAGCAATCGGAGCAGTAAATATCTCCACACATTCACCTAAATGGACAGTACCAAGCCGGCCTAATCCCTGACCACCAACAAGAGACCGTTTTTTTTCCGTTGGTGCTTTTGCCTTTAGTTCTCCTTTCTCAGAGAATGAAAAATTCATCCAACTGCTTTGCACTTGTGCCCACGACATGCCGTTGCCATCATCTTTAATAATAATATACCCTGGCGTGGTAGGTTTGAAATGCACAGTTGGCGAGGGTAAAGTTTGTTTAGTGTTGATTTCAATGGTTACACGACCTGCATCAGCATCATAAGCATTCTTAATCAATTCTGTCAACGCATGTACGGCATCCGGAACAATCACTTCTCCCAGCCGCCTGATTAACGAAGCACTTACATTGAATTGCGGGGTATTGCTACTTGTCATGAATATTCAGTAATTATGCCATTCAATAACAATTCACGAATCTCTTCATGAATACATTTACGGAAGCGGAACTCAGTAATTTCATTAGAAATAAGATTGCGGTTGAACTTGGCATCCCTGAGAAAGAAATTGACCTCAATATCGAGTTCATCAACTTTGGCATGGATTCCGTGAATTCTATTTTCATCTTACAACACATTGAAAAGTTTATCGGCACCGATCTCAACCCACTCTTGTTTTGGGATTATCCTACGATCGAATCTTTATCAAGCTACATCGTTACCACATACAGGAAAAATTAAATCCGGGCTCCTTTAAAATAGCCAACCCGGATATGATGACCCTCGGCTGTATTGCCAACATAAATCATATCGGCACCCAGCCATACAGCCTGTTTCCATTGGGACTTGATGATTTCATTTTGTACGATAACCATTATTCCAACACATTTATTTGCAGTTTCCCCTTTACTGACTTCCTGTAAATGATTTTTTGTACGAACAATCATCTGGGTATCCAGAGCCGGAGCTCTAAATTCTGGATGGATAAAGCAGCGATAGGCATAAACATAATTGTGTATCTGCGGGAAGTAGGTCTTCACAACCGTAGATACCCCGATTACCTTACCCGATTTATCTTTCAAAATAAGGGCAAGTTCTTTAAGTCTCTGTGCAGCTATCCCAGCAGATAACCCGGCACTCTCCGTCCAGAGCTTAATCACTTCACTTCCGATTTCGCTGGAAATGGGGCCTTGAATCAGATGAAATGAATAATCAGTAACAGATTTCACACTAATGGTTCAAAATTTCATTGAATTATACAGCTAAATAAATCATATTTATTATATTTAAAGTGCGTAAATAGTTTACGTGCAACTATTACTAGATGAACACCCTCCTCATCCAGATTTATCAGTCGGTCAGCACTAAGTACGTCAAATTCAAAAGACGACTTGATAAAAATATTGCAAGTGGGCAATTCAGTCAATTTACGCAGAGAAAACAAAGTCAGATTTTAAATAAGATAGAGCGGTTGCGAAAACGCGTTCTTCAATTGAGAACCCAGTTGAAGTTAGTGGGGGCTGGTGTTGCATTAGGCCTATTGCTTAGCACAACACCCGTACAAGCTCAATCCACTCTTGGACCTTTTACAAGAAACTACCCTGATAATCCACTACCACCGCCCCTGCCCTACATGCAAAGGCCCAATCCTACATATGTCGACCTGGACGGTGATGGGGATCTCGATTTAGTAGTTGGTAAATACGATGAAATTCAATATTTCCAAAATATAGGAACTAAAAATAATCCATTTTATCAGCAAATACTTTGGGGGGAAACCGGATATCCATTTACTAACGTAAATTCAACTACCTCTGGCAAAGACTTTGTTCCTGCCTTCGCAGATATAGACGCAGATGGAGATTATGACTTGTTGGTTGGTAACGATGACTACAAGTATCCCTCTTACGTTGGGGAACTCTTTTTCTTTAGGAACAATGGCACTGCCACCGATCCTAACTTTGAGTTAGATGACACGAACAATCCCTTTGTAGATACGTATGGAGTTAAGTTCGGTACGATTCGATATGCACACCCAACCTTTGTGGATATGGATGGTGATGGTGACACCGATCTATACGTAGGTGGATATTATGATTTTTCAACAAGCTACTTGCAACTCCAATATTTCGAAAATATCGGCACCAAAACTGCGCCAGTATATGAACGAAAAACAAACAGCCTCACGAATTCAGTAAATGATATCAATTACAGTTATACCGCCCCCATAAGCTTTGCAGATCTTGATAAGGATGGCGACCTGGATGCATTTATTGGAATTTATGATGAGATCATCTATTTCAGAAATGATAATGGCGTATTCACAAGTCAGAATAATCAACCAAACCAAAGCGGGCCGTGGATTCCTAATGCAGCCAACCCAGGAAGTTCCTTGGGAAATCCGTTTGACGAGATTAATCAAAATCTTCCCGATTATTTTAATGACGCCCTCACCCCTACGTTTGCTGACTTAGACAATGATGGAGACCTGGATGTAACCTTGGGTTATAATCTCTATAATAACTATGGTAATAACTATGATCTTCGCGTTCTATTTTATTATGAAAATAAAGGCCTTGGTGTTTTAGAACTAAAAGAAGGAATAGAAAGCCCTGTGGATGGCATTGACTTAGGAAATGATGCTAATTCATCCTTTGCCGACATTGATCAAGACGGAGACCTTGATATCTTAACTTCCGGAGGCGGAAATTACTCCTACTTCGATTACGGTTGTGAATGTTATGTAACAAAACCCTTCACAAACACAAAGTTGTTTATCAATACAAGTGGTGCTTTTTCTGAAGTAACTGATCAACTTCTCAATCCCTTTGCAGATCTGCAAATTAAAGGAGGAGCTAAACTTAAAGTATCGGATGTTGACAGTGATGGAGACGCAGATCTTGTTGTTGCTTATAATGATTATAGTTTTGGCCCTATAGGAGGAGTTCAATACTTTGAAAATGTGGATGGAACTTACGTGGAACGTATTGGTACAGACAACCCTTTTGACTTTATTGGAACGAGTCCATTCGAGGAATTGGATCTGGATCTAGGTGACCTGAATAATGACGGACTGATGGACATCATTTTGGGTATTTCACCTAACCACTTAACTGCATTTGAAAATGTAGGCGAACCTGGAAACCCCGAATTTACAGCTCAGCCAACTTGGGAGACAGGTTTTTACGGTGATGCTTATTTTGGTGCCAATCCTAAATTACTCGACCTCGATAATGATGGCGACCTTGATATTATTACCGGTAAGTATGGTAACATTTGGTATTACGAGAATGTCGGAACTCCTGCCGATCCTGAATTTATTGAATATCGTGAAACCAATTATACCAATCTAAACGGGGACCTGATCCTTGCGACAAACAATCCCCTAAAAGATATCTTTGAAAATTCTAATAATATATATCCCAACTTTTATGATTTCGATGGCGATGGCGATCTTGATTTAATTTTTGGTACAGATATTGGTCAGTTTTCTTACTACGAAAATGACAACCCAGCTCCTGATGTTGTTGTTAAAACATCGCTGAACTTTGCAGCGGCTTCTGGTGCTGTGGTGTTAGATGCAACCCTTACATTAGCCGATTCAGACAGTGATTTAATCACCCGCGCTATTGTTGCAATCACTAATTACCGGCCCGGTGATGAAGTACTTTCTTACTCCGAACAGGAAGGTCTTGAGGCCATTACCGGATCCTTTAATACAACTACCGGAGTGCTGACATTAACCGGTCTTGCTCCGGTTAACATTTATCAGCAAGTGTTAAGATCAGTTACCTATGAGTTCATCGGTATGCCACCCACCACCAGCGGAAGAAAACCTTCTGGTCGTACGAAGGATGTAATCCTTAACCGATCTATTACGTTCAATGCTCTCGATCAAGACCTTACAAGTATTATTCCAGGTGTATTGGCTGTTCAGGTTTCTTTCCCTGATCCTAATCAAGCACCTGTCATCAATGCACCTTCTGCTATTGTTGGCATTGGAAACTCTGTCGATATTGATTTTACCGCATTGGTCAGCGATCCCAATAACAACCTCGATGCATCTTCATTCAAAGTCATTCAGGGACCTGCCAGTGGTGCTCCTTATACAGTAACTGGGCTGGTTGTAAAAGTAGATTACTCAGGCCGTAGCTTTTCTGGTCAGGATCAGTTTACAGTGGAGATTTGTGACCTTATCGGGGCCTGCTCCACGTCCATCGTTACGGTTGATGTGGTCGGTGACATTGTCGTTTACAATGGATTTTCACCGAATGGCGATGCAAGCAATCCATACTTCCAGATTGGCAACATTACCATACTGGAACCTCAAAATAAAGTGACTATATTTAATCGATGGGGCGACCAGGTGTTTGAGGTAGATAACTACGATAACGACACCAACCGCTTTGAAGGAAAAAACAATAATGGAAATGAACTTCCCTCCGGGGTTTACTTCTATCGAATTGAATTTACAAGTGGACGCGAAGAGTTAACGGGATATTTAACCATTAAGAAATGAGTATGAAAAAAATTCTATCTGCCTTTGCTTTTACACTCGTGGCTGCTGGTGCTTTTGCACAGCAAGATCCGTTGTATGCGCAATACATCAATAACCCGATGACGATCAACCCGGCCTATGCTGGCTTGAACAACCGATACAATGCCTCTATTTCTTATCGCAACCAGTGGGGTGGTTTTGATGGTAATCCTACCACATTTAACTTCAACACTCATATCTCTCTGCTCGATAATAAAATTGGTGCCGGGTTGCTGGTATTGCAAGACCAGATAGGAAATACCAAGAACACCGAATTTCAGGCAGCATTTGCCTATAAACTACCTCTCGATGAAAACAATACCTTCAGTTTTGGTATGCAGGCGGGCGTAATCAATTTCAGAAATAACGTGAGTGACCTTAACCTGGCAGACCCGGGGGATCCCGCCTTTCTTCAAAATGAAAATGTTACCAAACCAAATGTAGGTGCGGGCATCATCCTTAAAAGTGAAAAGTATCTGCTCGGTCTTTCTATCCCGCGTCTGCTTAATACGACCATTGACGAGGGTGGTCAGGAATTTCAATTATACAATCGCACACTCTATATGTTCGGATCGTATGTATATTATCTCAATGAAAATATACGTTTCAAACCTTCCGTGCTATTACGAGGAGTTAGCGGCTCACCCGTGTCGGTTGATTTAAACTTCAACGTGAGTTTCAACGAAAAGTATGCAGCCGGTATTTTTACCCGTAACTTCAATACTTATGGAGTACAGGTTCAGGCACGGTTAGCCGAGAAATTAAAGTTTGGGTACACCTTTGAAATTCCAACTAACAATTCCGTTGGAACTTCATTCTCGACTCATGAGCTATTCCTTGGCCTTGACATGCCAACGTTTAACTTCCACGATCGTTCCATGTCCAACTTCTAAGCGAGAAATTAATTCTGAACCATTTTACCTGGAAATGGTTTGTATAGGTGTACATGAAAGTAGCCGTATCCCGTAAGGAACATTTCAATGCCGCACACAGACTATTCAATCCGACCTGGTCGGATGAAAAGAACGATGCTGTATTCGGCAAGTGCAACAATCCAAATTATCACGGGCATAATTACGAGTTGGTTGTTACAGTAGTGGGAACTCCCGACCCGGAAACCGGCTATGTGTTTGACATGAAGGCGCTCAGCGATATTATTAAAGAGCATGTACTTAAACACTTCGATCACAAAAACCTAAACTTAGATACCTCCTACTTTAAAAACCTGAACCCATCAGCTGAGAATATTGCAGTTGTGATCTGGCGGATATTGAGGCAGCAAATTGATAACCAGTACGATCTTAAAGTCAAATTGTATGAGACAGAAAGAAATTTCGTTGAATATCCGGCCCATTAAACCGTTAGATGAAGACTTTGATGATGACCACATCATCACTTCGTGGAACACACCTCTGCGCGATGATGCCTTCGAGCTCAGCGATGACGAAAAGGTAGAACAGATCGAAAAACGCTTTCGCGAGATTATGGAAATCCTCGGTCTTGATCTTACGGACGACAGCCTTAATGGTACCCCGCGTAGAGTCGCCAAGATGTATGTGAAAGAGGTGTTCAGTGGTTTGAATCCAAAGAATCGTCCAGTGGCGCGTCTGTTCGAAAATAAATACAAGTACGATCAGATGCTGGTCGAAAAAGATATCACTTTCTATTCCCATTGTGAGCATCACTTTGTTCCCATCTATGGTAAAGCACACGTTGCCTATTTCAGTAGTGGTAAAGTGATCGGCTTATCAAAGATCAATCGTATCGTTCAATATTTTGCTAAACGCCCGCAGGTACAGGAGCGTTTAACAGTACAAATCGGTAAAGAGTTGCAGCGTATTCTCGGCACCGAGCATGTAGGTGTAGTAATGGATGCCAACCACATGTGCGTGGCGTCTCGAGGTGTAGGCGACACGAATAGCAAAACCGGCACCGCCTTCTTTGGTGGTAAATTTGAAGATGAAAATGTTAAGCGCGAGTTCCTGAATTACATTAATAGTAAGTAATGCAGGTATTGGGCATTCGGAATTAGCTTCAAACAATCTTAAACCCTTATACCCAATGCCTATTTCCTAAGTCCCAACGCCTAATTCTTGTTTTTTTTGCTACTTTAGAGCCTCTTAAACAATCGATTTATGGTATTCGACTTAGACATGATCAAGGCCCTATATGCAGCGATGCCCGGCCGTATTGCCAAAGCCAGAAAGGTGGTTGGCAAACCTCTCACCCTATCTGAAAAAATCCTTTATGCGCACCTTCATGCCGACCAGAAGTTGGAGAACTTTGGCCGGGGCAAATCGTACGTAGATTTTGCTCCCGACCGTGTGGCCATGCAGGATGCCACGGCTCAAATGGCTTTGTTACAGTTCATGTCGGCTGGCAAGCCCAAAGTGGCTGTGCCCTCTACCGTGCATTGCGACCACCTGATTACTGCTAAAGTAGGAGCCAAAGATGATTTAACAGTGGCTAATTCTGAGAGCAAGGAAGTTTTTGATTTTCTATCGTCTGTTTCGAATAAATATGGTATTGGTTTCTGGCGTCCCGGTGCTGGTATCATTCACCAGGTAGTATTGGAAAACTATGCCTTCCCCGGTGGAATGATGATTGGTACTGACTCTCACACAGTAAATGCCGGTGGGCTGGGTATGGTGGCTATTGGTGTAGGAGGTGCTGATGCCGTTGATGTAATGGCTGGCATGGCCTGGGAACTGAAATTCCCGAAACTGATTGGTATAAAGCTTACCGGCAAATTAAATGGTTGGACCTCTGCTAAAGATGTTATTCTTAAAGTAGCTGGTATTCTTACAGTTAAGGGTGGAACTGGTGCTATTGTTGAATACTTTGGAGAAGGCGCAACTTCTATGAGTTGCACCGGAAAAGGTACGATCTGTAATATGGGTGCCGAGATTGGTGCTACCACCTCAACCTTTGGTTATGATGACTCTATGAGTCGTTATTTGATTGCCACTGGTCGTGCTGAAGTAGCACAGATGGCAGATAAAATTAAGGCCGACCTTACGGCTGATCCGGAGGTTTATGCAAATCCCGAAAAGTATTTTGATCAGGTAATTGAAATCGATTTATCAACTTTAGAGCCGCACCTCAACGGTCCGTTTACCCCGGATCTGGCAACCCCTATTTCTAAACTGAAAGAAGAAGCCGCCAAAAATGGCTGGCCAACAAAGATTGAAGTAGGCTTGATTGGCTCGTGTACCAATTCATCGTATGAGGATATTGCCAGAGCTGCAAGTTTAGCTAAACAAGTAGCCGATAAAGGACTGAAAACCAAGGCAGTATTTACGATTACCCCAGGTTCAGAACAAGTGCGTTATACCATCGAACGAGATGGCTTTATCAGCACCTTTGATAAGATCGGAGCCAAAGTGTTTGCGAATGCATGTGGCCCGTGCATCGGCATGTGGGCGCGTGTAGGTGCCGACAGGAAAGAGAAGAACACGATCGTTCACTCATTCAATAGAAATTTCCAGTCACGCAATGATGGCAATCCTAACACATATGCATTTGTTGGTTCGCCAGAGTTAGTAACGGCTTTGGCTATTGCCGGTGATCTGAACTTCAACCCACTTACCGATTACTTAACAAACGAACAAGGTCAGCAGGTAAAACTCGACCCGCCTACCGGTGAAGAACTTCCTAAAAAAGGGTTCGATGTAAAAGACCCAGGATACCAGGCTCCTGCCAAAGATGGCAGCGGAGTACAAGTTAAGGTAAGCCCTACCTCCAACCGACTGCAGCTACTCGAGCCCTTCAAACCATGGGAAGGCAAAGACCTGAAAGGGTTACGCTTGTTGATCAAAGCAAAAGGAAAGTGTACAACCGATCACATCTCCATGGCTGGAAAGTGGCTGAAATACCGTGGACATTTGGATAACATCTCTAACAACCTATTGATTGGTGCTACCAACTTCTTCAACGAGATGATCAACAGCGTTAAGAATGGACTAAGTGGCCAATACGATGAAGTTCCGAAAGTGCAACGCGCGTACAAAGCCCAAGGTGTTGGTTCTATTGTAGTAGGAGACGAAAACTATGGCGAAGGTTCTTCACGTGAGCATGCCGCTATGGAACCACGGCATTTGGGTGTGCGAGCCATCCTGGTAAAATCTTTTGCCCGTATTCACGAAACAAATTTGAAGAAACAGGGCATGCTGGCATTGACGTTCGCCAACAAAGAAGACTACAACAAAATCAAGGAAGACGATTCGTTTGATATTGTTGGACTCACCAGCTTTAGTCCTGATAAGCCCCTTACGTTGGTGATTCACCACAGCGATGGTAGCCATGATTCGATTATTGTTAATCATACCTACAATAAGAATCAAATTGTATGGTTCAAGGCTGGTTCGGCATTAAATGCGATGGGCAATGCCAAGGCCGCTGCTGCAACGGCTGCTGCCAAACCTAAGGCAACGAAGACAATAGCAAAAGCAAAACCCAAGGCTAAAAAGGCGGCTCCGAAAAAGGCTGTTAAGAAAGCGAAGCCTGCTGCTAAAAA
>DAOOCD010000092.1:0-12569 GCA_035408225.1 Cyclobacteriaceae bacterium
CAAATTTACTCACCTATGGCATCTCAGCAGATTCGTTATATATAAACACCATTAATCGCCTGAAAAAACTTCAGGAAAATCAATTTAATCTTACCCTTCGGGCCTTCGAAAAGGAAATAACGGATTTTAAACCCAACTCAGGACAACAAACAACAGCGTTGATTGATCGGCTCAGGGAGGTAAAGAATACTTTTCGTGAAAGTCATCTTGAATATTCAAAAATTGCAACATCCGACTTGAATTCATTTTGTCTTAAATTAATTAATGAAACCGACAAAAAGTTGATTTTCAAAGCCGATGATGGAAGTTAATCAAACCGGATTGCCTGAATGGGATTAATGCGGGTGATAAACCGAGTGGGGAGGAGTAATACAATTAACACCGTGACAAAAACAATTATATTCAATATCACCACCGTACCCCAGTTCCATTCAATGGGAACATACTCCATGTAGTAATCATGTGGGTTTAATGAAATAAACTTAAATTGGTATTGAAGAAAGCAAAGGCCAAGGCCAGCAACGTTGCCAAAGAAAAGTCCTTTCAAAATCAGGTTCATACCATTGTATAAAAAAACAGATCGGATAAATTTATCCTGTGCACCCATCGCTTTCAAAATCCCCACCATGGGCGTTCGCTCCATTACCGAAATCAAGATCACCGAAATCATATTTACGCAAACAACCACCAGAATTACTACCAGTAGAATTTTAACCTGTCGTTTAATCAAATCGAGCCACTCAAATACCTGAATGTATTTATCGCGTACTGTCTCCATGTATAAATCATAATCAATCGACTCACCAATCTTATGGGCCGATTCTTCCATAGCGGCTTTGTCAAAATCAAATTTGTAATTCCACAATGCTGAAAGGGTAGCAAAAAATTTATTGTCAACTTCCGGATCTTCAACAATGGCTTCCTGAACCCGGGCCCAATACCGGCTGAAATCGGTGCGCCACAACTGAAATGAATTAAAGGAACTGAGATCCAGTTGCACTTCTACTCCACCGGCTTCTGTTAACGGCCAATCATTGAGGCGTTGCACAAGACGGATGTCTCCAATTATCACTTTGCTGTCGAAGTAGTCTGATAAATTAGTCTCATAAATGCCAGAGATTTTAAGTCTGCGAAAGCGGGGTGGGTTTTGAAAGAAGTGGACTACAATGTCATCTCCGGTGTGAGCATTAATTTTATCAGCAATTACCCGACTTAATAAAACTTCATTCGAATAGCCTGAATCCGGAAAGTGAATAAACTCACCTTCCATCAAGTTGGAATTGAATTGAGCAACATCAAAACTCCTTCCCACGCCTTTAAACACAATACCCATCACTTCTTCATCCGTTTTAATAATACCAGCCTTGTGACTAAACTCCTGAATGTGTTTTACAAACCCGAATTGTGTAGGGTCTTTATACAAAGCGATATGAAAATCAAATGGTTGCTCCTCCACGGCATTACTCATGGTGTACTTGGTGATGAGCAAGTGATTGCTAAATCCGTAAATCTTATTCTTAACAGCAGACTGAAATCCCTGCATGATCAGGAACGATACAATAGCTGCTGACAGACCAATAGCAATACTTATTACAGCTATTTTATGGATGATCGATGAAAAGCTATTGCCTTGCCCATGCCGGATTCTTTTTGATATGAAGTACGAAAGGTTCAAGGAATGCTTAATTTTGGAAATATACTTTCGCCAAAATAAAAAGAAATGATCAGGATTTGGGTTATCGGGGTGTTTTTGTTGAGCAGTTCCTGTTCTGCACAAACAATTAAGTCTAAACTTGTTCTGGGGGCTGAGCAAATGGACCTGCTTCTCCCCAAACTAAAGGACAAGAATATTGGACTGGTAGTAAATAACACAGCCCTGGTTGGTAAAACTCACCTGGCTGATACGCTGATTGCGCACGGGGTTCAGCTAAAAAAAATCTTCGGGCCTGAACATGGCTTCCGGGGCGATGCTGCCGATGGTGAACATGTTACTGATGCGGTTGATGCAAAAACAGGAGTGCCTGTAGTATCTCTCTATGGAAAGAACAGTAAACCCACTGCCGAACAATTACAAGGACTTGATATAATCATTTTTGATATACAAGATGTAGGGGCACGCTTCTACACATACATCAGCACCATGACGTACCTGATGGAAGCCTGCGCAGAAAATGGAAAGAAATTAATTATTCTTGATCGCCCTAATCCAAACGGCAGTTATGTGGATGGGCCCATCCTTCAACCTAAATTAAAATCATTTGTTGGCATGCATCCGATGCCCATTACCCACGGTATGACGGTGGGTGAACTAGCGCTGCTACTCAACGGAGAAGGTTGGCTGGAAGGTCAAAAGAAATGTGAAGTAGAAATTATTAAAATGAAAAACTGGAAACATGATGATGATTACTCTCTTCCGGTAAGACCCTCACCCAACTTACCTAACGATCAGGCTGTACGGCTTTATCCGTCTCTTTGCCTGTTTGAAGGCACTGTCATTAGCGTAGGTCGTGGCACACCGATGCCTTTTCAGATTTTGGGAAATCCTGAATTGAAAGAAATGACTTTTACTTTCACACCGGTGCCGATTAAAGGAGTTTCAATTGAACCTCCCCTAAAGGGGAAACTTTGCTATGGTTTGGATTTACGATCTGTAACTCCGGCCAGAAAAGTTGACTTGCACTATCTGTTGATATTGTATCAAAAATATCCCGACAAGGAAAAATTCTTTACAGCTTATTTTGATAAGCTTGCAGGCACTACCCAACTTAAACAGCAGATTAAAGACGGGTTAACAGAAGCGCAAATCCGCGCCAGCTGGCAACCAGGACTGGATGAGTTTAAAACTAAGCGAAGCAAGTATCTGTTATATCCATAATTGGAGGCTGGTTACTTGATCCTGAATTTTTTTTGATCAATCAAGAATCCAGCACCCAGTATCTTGCATGACCAAACAAGAAAAAGTAAACGACATTCTAAAAACGTTGGATAAACTTTATCCAAAACCAGACGTTCCGCTCCAGCATAAGGATGCGTACACACTTTTGATTTCCGTATTACTCTCCGCACAGTGTACCGATGAGCGCGTGAACAAAACAACTCCAGCCCTCTTTAAACTTGCCAATAATCCTTATGATATGGTCAAGCTTTCAGTGGAAGAAATTCGTGAGATCATTAAGCCATGCGGACTTTCACCTATGAAGTCGAAGGGAATTTATGGGTTGTCAAAAATTCTGATCGAAAGACACAAAGGCCAGGTGCCGAATACATTCGAAGACCTGGAAGAACTTCCCGCTGTAGGCCACAAAACTGCATCGGTTGTAATGACACAATGGTTTGGCATTCCTGCCTTCCCGGTGGATACACACATTCATCGATTAGCTTATCGATGGGGATTGACCAATGGAAAAAGTGTGGAGCAAACTGAAAAAGATTTGAAGCGACTGGTTCCGGAAGACAAGTGGAATAAAGTACACTTGCAGATTATTTATTTTGGCAGGGAATATTGCCCGGCACGGGGCCATGTTTGGACGGATTGCCCTATTTGCAAAAAATATCTTCGCAAAAATCTGAGAGATTAAATCCCGAAGTAACCTTCAGGATTTAATTCAAGATCAGGAAACTGATTTCTTATACATATTAAAAAATAAGAAGGGAAGAAATCCAAAACTGAAAACACACATACCGCTTAGCAATAATAAATTAGCTCCGTCCAAGTGAAATAGCTTAAAGAATATTGAAAACACAATCAAAAATGCACTTAAATAACCTAATCCAATTCTTAGCTTTTCAGACAACGACTTGCTGAGGTTGTGCTTGTAACGATCGATGGCAAGCATTGGCAAGAACAGCAAAAGAAATCCGACAAAGCCATAGGTAAAAAGTTCTTCCGCACCAGGCCAATGCAATAATTTAGCTAAGATTCCCATCGTCATAGCGATGGAAGTTATCAAGCCGATGGAATACATGATCTTTTTCATAAGTATAATTTTGGTTGAGTTTAAGAGAAATATTGTTTCACGCTGAATCGTATTAAGCCCATCAGGAGCGAGTTCATCCAATGCTTCCATCAAAGAAATTTCAAATTCACTACCGTTTGTCATTTTAACCTCGACCACACAACAAAGGTGATCCAGCAAGTCATCCTTAAGCGTTTCAATGGTGATCGAACTTTGGTCTATCACTTCACGAATGTGCGCTATTTGTTCGGAGGATACCTTCATAAGGTTTTAAACTCTGGAAAAACAATTCTATTAAGCGTTGAAATAAAATCTTTTAGCTCCGCTACATAAGCCACTGTTTCCTTTCGTCCATGTGCCGTGATATAATAATATTTGCGCACCCGTCCACCCACCGTTTCTTCCTTGAAAGAAAGTAGTCCATCGCTGGTCATTTTCTGGAGTGCCGGATAGAGCGAACCGTCTTTGAGTAAAATCTTTCCTTGTGACAATTCTTTCACTTTCATGGAGATTTCATAACCATACATTTTCTCCTGTTCGGACAATAACTTAAGGATAATGGCCGAAATAGTGCCCTTTAGCAATTCTTTTGAATACATAGAACGAATATACATCATAATCCGATATATCATAATACGAGGACCAATATTTTTTCAATTTCAACCATATTTGCGTCCTCTTAACAAATGAATACACTCCGCATTATTTTTATGGGCACCCCTGAATTTGCAGTGCCCAGCCTGGAAATTCTGGTTCAGAACAAATTTAATGTGGTGGCCGTGATCACAGCGCCCGATAAACCACAGGGACGTGGACAGAAATTAACACCTTCACCAGTAAAAGAGTGTGCACTCAAATACAACCTTCCTGTTCTTCAACCAACCAATCTTAAATCACCGGAATTTCAAGAAGAGTTAAAAAGCTACCATGCTAATCTTCAGGTTGTTGTAGCCTTCCGGATGTTGCCCGAAGTTGTACGGTCGATGCCAGCTATTGGCACATTTAATCTTCATGCTTCCCTTCTGCCACAGTATCGAGGCGCAGCACCTATAAACTGGGCTATCATTAATGGAGAAAAAGAAACGGGTGTCACCACTTTTTTCCTGAAGCATGAAATTGATACTGGAAGCATCATATTTCAGGATAAAGAAACCATTCTGGAAACGGATGATGCAGGATCGCTCTATGAAAGACTCATGCATAAAGGCGCAACCCTCGTTTTGAAAACTGTACAAGCTATTGAGCAGGGTGATTATCCATCACGACCTCAAAGCGAAGCAATGGAAATCAAACACGCTCCTAAGATTTTCAAAGAAACCTGCGAGATCAATTGGAACCAACCATCCAAAAAGATAATCGACTTTGTTCGTGGGCTTAGTCCTTATCCGGCCGCATGGACAAAAATTAATGATAGAGTCTATAAAGTATTCAAGTGCAGTCATTCAGACCACAGCGGACAGTCGGCTTTCGACAGTGAACTGTGGACTGACAACAAAACATTTCTCAACATAAAGACAGCTGATGGCTGGGTTTCGATTGAAGAATTTCAGCCAGAAGGAAAAAAGAGAATGAGTGTATCCGAATTCTTTCGCGGAAATAAGCTATAGTGCCAGAGTAATTCATTCGGCTCTTTAAATTGATTAATTTGCACGATTGTTGAAAGAACGCCCATGATTATCTCGCTTATTGCAGCTGTCACTAAGAATCATGTGATCGGTAAAAACAATGACCTGCCCTGGCATTTACCGGACGACATGAAATACTTCATGCAAACCACCAAGGCTCATCACGTAATCATGGGAAGGAAAAACTATGAATCCATCCCTGAAAAATTCAGGCCGCTTCCCAACCGGACCAATATTGTTGTAACGCGTCAAAAAGATTATCCAGCACCAGGCTGCATCCTGGTAAACTCTATCGAAGATGGAATTGCCATGGCACGGGCAGCCGGAGAAACAGAATTATTTATTATTGGCGGCTCTGAAATTTACGCATTGGGTATGCCGCATGCCGATCTGCTTTACCTCACTGAAATAGACACCACACTCGATGGAGATACCTATTTCCCCTCGTTCGATAAAAATGAATGGGAGGAGCTTTCTCGCAAACATCATGAAGTGGATGCGCGCCACGCCTTTGCATTTGATTTCGTGCTCTATAAACAGAAGTAACTGGTAATGCTTAACTTTCCTAAAATTGCCATCCATGGAAGTTCATAAACGAATTCTCGCCATACTTTACATCATCTCCGGAGCCTTTCAGATCCTTGGAATGATTATTTTATCATCGATTATTTCGATAATTATTCCATTCATTATGGAAGAAGCCGGCCCTGAGGGTCAGTGGGTATTCATGTGGATTGTTCCTTTTATCAGAGTTATTGCTATCGGGATCATCATTCTGTTTTCCATTCCATCAATCATTGCCGGATATGGCTTACTCAACAATAAAAAGTGGGCACTTACGCTTGCGCTTGTTTTAGGCTGCTTTAAACTTTTTTCGTTTCCCATCGGCACAGCCATTGGCATTTACACTATTTGGGTTTATGCTGAAAATCACAAACACCCGGCATCACAATCATGAGTAATCTATCAGGAAAGGTAATCTGGATCACAGGCGCTTCATCAGGAATTGGCGAAGCACTGACTTACGAATTAGTAAAACACGGAGCAAAGTTGATTTTATCGGCTCGCAGGAAAGAAGAACTCGAGCGCGTAAAAGGGAATTGCCCAGCCGTTGCACAACCTTTCATTCGCATTCTGCCATTAGATTTAAGTGAACCTTCTACCTTAAAACTCTGCACCGAGGCTGCTATCCAATTATTTGGGCACATCGATATACTTATAAACAATGGAGGGATAAGCCAACGAAGCCTTGCCAAAGACACTGCCCTTGATGTAGATCGTAGAATTATGGAGGTCGACTATTTTGGCTCGATGGGATTGTCAAAGCACTTGCTTCCCCATTTTCTGAAAAGAAATTCTGGTCACTTTGTTACCATCACCAGTGTAATGGGAAAAATTGGCACACCTTATCGCACTGGCTACGCGGCCGCCAAACATGCCTTACATGGCTTCTTCGATTCGCTGCGGGCTGAACTCTGGAAAGACAGCAAAAATATTTTTGTAACCTTAGTTTGCCCGGGCTGGATCAACACCAACCTGAGCATGGTTGCTTTACTGGGTGATGGCTCGCCACAAAACCGAAAAGATGACACACACCAATCTGGAATGAAGCCGGAAGTCTTTGCCAAAAAATTGATTCGTGCGATCGAAAATAAAAAACGGGAAGTTTATATCGGTGGCGCAAAGGAAGTTTTGGCAATTTATCTGAAAAGATTTTTTCCGGGTTTGTTTTCTAAAATTGTTCGTAATGCCAAAGTGAAGTGAGCTGGTACGAATATCCCTTAATCATACTGGTAGGATTTGTAGCGGCCTTTTTAAATACAGTAGGTGGTGGTGGGTCTCTGTTCTCAGTCCCTATTCTAACGTTCATCGGATTACCTATTACAATCGCCAACGCCACAAGCCGGGTGGCCATACTTTTCCAAAACATTTTTGCGGTAGGTGGCTTTCGTAGCAAGGGTGTTGAATTACCGTGGCCGTATGCCATTTATTTGGGATTAGCCTCTCTGGGCGGTGGCATTCTGGGTTCTCTTCTTGCATCACGAATGTCGGACGATGTATTTAAAAAAATCTTTGTAGTAGTGATGATCTTTTCGGTGGGCCTCGTATTGTTCGATCCCTTTAAATCCAAAGGGGATGAAAAGTTAACTCCCAAACATCAATGGATGGGAGCTTTCTTATTTTTATTCATTGGAGTGTATGGTGGGTTTGTACAAGCCGGCATCGGATTTCTCGTTATTGCTGTACTAAGTTTAGTAAACAATTTAAGTTTAGTAAAGAGTAACTATGTAAAAGTATTTGCCGCTATTGTTTACACAGGTGTTTCTGTCATCGTGTTTGCCTGGCAAGGAAAAATTGATTGGTTCATCGGATTAATTCTTGCCATTGGCCACGCACTAGGTGGGTGGTATGCCAGCCGGTGGTCCGTTAAAGCTGGCGAGGTTTGGATAAAACGGATCATGATTGTATCCGTAATTGCCATGGCCATTGCCCTTTGGTATTCCTGAAAAGACTCTTACCTTTCATTTATGAAAAAGTATTTCGCAATTCTAATACTGGCTGGTATCTATCTTTCCGGTTGTAAATCTGAACAATCATCAGACTTAGTAATTCAAGAAAAATACAGGCCACAATTTCATTTTACTCCAGAGAAAAACTGGATCAATGATCCCAACGGACTTGTATTCTATGAAGGTGAGTATCACTTGTTCTATCAATACAATCCCTTCGGTACTATGTGGGGTCACATGAGTTGGGGACACGCAGTTAGTCGCGATATGATAAACTGGGAGCATCTCCCCATCGCTTTAGAGGAGTATCTTGATCCCACCACCGGTGACAGCACTATGATTTTCTCGGGCACCGCGGTAGTAGATTACACTAACACCAGTGGCTTATGTGAAGGTAAAGACTGTATGATTGCGATTTATACTTCCAATCTCCACAAAGACAACCAGGGCCTTAGACAACATCAGAGTCTTGCATACAGCAATGATAAAGGTCGCACCTGGAAATGGTACGATAAAAATCCAATACTTGACATACAGCGCAAAGACTTTAGAGACCCGAAAGTGTTTTGGTACGAACCCCAACAGAAATGGGTAATGGCCCTGGTGATTCCTGACTTATATGTCGTTCAACTATATGAATCTAAAAATCTATTGAAATGGGACTTAATGAGTGAGTTTGGAAAAGTGGGAGATACACTTCGCATCTGGGAATGCCCTGATTTATATGAACTCCCGATTGAAGGGCAAGAAAAAACAAAATGGGTGCTTTCCCTTTCAGGAAGTCATCCGGCCGGACCCACCTTTGTTGGTATGCAATATTTTGTGGGTGACTTTGATGGCAAAACATTTTCCTCCGAACAAACTACTCCGCTATACCTCGAACATGGAAAAGACTTTTATGCCGGCATTGTGTTTAATAATATGAAGAACCGTGCGGTTATGCTTGGCTGGGTAAACAACTGGACCTACGGAAATCAGATTCCAACAAAAATCTGGCGCGGTGCATTTTCGATTCCACGGGAACTCACTTTGGTAGAAACAACTAAAGGGTTAAGATTAAGTCAGCATCCGGTTGCTGAATTCAATGCATTACGCGAAGCTGAAGACCTAAATTCCTTAACAACAAATTCATTTGAACTGGAATTGGAAATACCTGATGGTGGCGGAATTCATCTTTTCAAATCAGCCACCGAACAAACTACCATAGGGTACCAGGATGGCAAGTTATACCTGGACCGCACAAAATCCGGCAACATATCGTTTCAAAAAGACTTTGCCAGCGTAGAATCAATTGCTGTAAATCCAAAACAACCCGTTATTACTGTTACGATTATTGTTGATCAATCCATCATTGAAGTAATCTCGAAAGATGGTTTGTATGCAATCACCAACCAGGTTTTTCCAACAAGTGAAAAATCAACCATGGAGGTATTTGGAAATGCGATCGTGATGAAGATCTGGAAAATAAAATCAATTACTCCGTAGTCCTATTCTTTTTCCCAAAACGAGTATTAAACAATGGCAGAACCCGTAAGCCTTTCGGGTTCTCTTTTACAATATTGATCAGTCCAAACTGAACTCCTTTTATCGTGTGTGTATAGTTGACTATGCCAAAAGTCACTCCTTTTTGATCGCCCTTTATATGATTAAAAGCACTTAAGGAAACACCTTTAAAAGCTCCTTCTATGTCTTCACGCGTTTCAACACCATCGTTCTTACTCTTATTCGTATAGCCTACTTTCATATAGGCAGGAGCTAAGATCAACCCACGCATATTCTGACTGCCAGCTACCGGTGATATTACAAGTGCAGTCACTTTTGTGCTCCCGGTTGCCAGCAACGAAATAGCAATGCCCTTCAATTCTTCACCGGCACCAACCCCCAATCCACCAAAAGTAATTCCGCTCACAGTTTCACCCGCTCCTACACCTAACCCGCCTATATTGATTCCTGAAAGATTTTCACCTGCACCAACACCAAGTCCGCCAATGGTAATACCGGAAACACTTTCGCCTGCACCAACTCCGAACGCTCCGAAACTAAATCCTCTAAGATTACCACCGGCACCAACCCCTAAGCCACCCAGATTAATTCCCTTAACATCGCCCCCTGAGCCAACACCCAAACCGCCAACACTAATACCTACCAGATTTCCTCCTGAACCAACTCCGAGTCCTCCTATATTCAATCCTTTTACGTCACCACCCGCACCAATACCAAGTCCACCCAGGTTAATTCCAGAAAGATTATTTTTTGCTCCAACTCCAAAAACGCCTACACCAATTCCGTTTCGGTTTTCAGTACCCATCGCTAATGGCAACCCAATGGAAATACCATTTACGGTACCGGTTTGGTCGTCCTCATCTTTTGGTTGCCAGATGGTGACATTGATACCATTTATTTTTTTTACATTCTTATCTCGAAAGTTAAAGCGCAAGCCATTGAAAACCGGCAGGTTGCCAAATCCGATACCTCCTTTTTTTGAAGGTATCCCAACGCCTTGCGAGAATGAGTCAAAGGCTACTACTAAAAAAAGAATCGGAAATAAAATTTTCCTGAAAAGCATACTCAATATTTTTATTCACCTCTAAGACGCTGAATAAAACAAAAGGTTGCACGCATAAATCAACGTGCAACCTTTCTTAAATAAAACAATATTTTATGCCTTCACCGGTTCTCTATGCCCTACCCATGTAAAACGTTTAGTAACGTAGTCAGGGTTAGTGAAAGAAGCATTTCCCGAAGGATTTCCACCCGTAACATGAAAATCAGAGAAGGCCGCATTTTGATTCATGTAAATGCCTCCGGTTAAATTAAATGATACCGGAGTGGCAGCTAATGACATCTCATCGGCAATCTTTTCCTTGACTGCGGCATCGGTAGTATACGCACCGCAAGAAATCGCGCCATGCTGCTGTGCCATTTCTTTAGCAAGAGCAATCGATTGATCAGTGTTTTTTGTTTTGATCAACAAGGCAATCGGGCCAAATAATTCTTTACTGAATACATCTTTTTTAGAAGCATCAATCTCTATAACAATTGGAGTGGCTACCCGCGCATTTTTAAACATCGGGTTTTCGAATGAGCGGGAATGTAGCCAGACCTTGCCAGGAAGTTTTTCTGACTCTACTACCCGTTCACTGGTTTTTTTGTTTTGAATTGCACCTAACACAAAAGGTCCGGCTTTGGGGTTATCCACAAGGCTATTGATATTGGCTACAAACTTTTCGGCAAACTGATCGAAGGATACAACGCCTGTTGGAGTTTTTATTCCGGCTTCAGGGATATAAAAGTTTTGCGGGGCCGTACACATTTGTCCGCTGTATAAATTAACTGAGAAAGCCAGATTGGAAGCAGTCTTGTCAACATCTTCTACGGAATCAAGTATAACAGAATTAACTCCTGTCTTTTCTGTAAATACAGTTTTCCCTTGCAATGCCTCCAGATAACTTCCAAATACAGAATTGCCCGTAAAGTCAATCAGTTTAACATCGGGATGTTCTGCAAGTTCTTTGGTAATCATTTTATCATACGTATCAACTGCCAGTTGACAGATGTTAGCATCAAGATTATTCTCTGCCAGCACCTTCTGAATCTCAGCTACAAAAATTGCTATTGGGAGAATTGCTCCCGGATGTGGTTTTACAATTACCGGATTACCTGTTATTAAACTTCCATAAATTCCGGTAACAGAATTCCAGGTTGGAAATGTAGAACAACCAATCACGACCGAAACTCCTTTGGGCACTGCGCGCCACTCTTTATTGATTTGCAAATTGAATTTGCCCATGGGCTTATCCCACAATGCCTTCGCGGGGAAACGATTTAACTCTTCATAGCCTGCCGCAATGGCTTCTAGTGCACGGTCTGCTGCATGTGGACCTGAAGCCTGAAAGGCCATCATGAAACCCTGACCGGTAGTATGCATTGTTGCATAAGCAATTTCAAAAAAGCGGGCCTTCACTCGCTCCAGCGATTCCATCAGAATCCCTGTTCGATCATTAATACTAACCTTCCTCCACACATGAAAACTCTTCTTTGCGTTCTCAATTAAAGTCCCGCTTGAAAAAATCGGATAAGAGATCTTTAGCGGTTCTTGTAAATAAGGAGATTCCTCCTGGCCAGCCCAGCCAACTTCTCCTGTCTGTTTCAACTCTTCAAATTTCTTTCCGAGTGAGCTTTTAAACTTAGCCTGCCCATCAGCATCGGCTGTTTCGCCATAGATGGCTGGAGCCGGATGTTCAGGGAAAGCTGCATAGAATGTGCGGGCATGCAGCGCTTCTATTGCCTTTGTTAAGGTGCCTTTATGTTTTTCGAATAAGCTCATATTATTTTGTTTGAGAACCAAAAACTCTTTTTAATAATTCCGTGGTACGGGCCAATGGGTCTTGCCGGATACTTTTCTCTTCCTTCGCAATCATGGTAAACAAACCCTGAATTGCCATATCAGTAGCATAATCATTCAAATTTGGATTTAC
>DAOOCD010000093.1:0-12394 GCA_035408225.1 Cyclobacteriaceae bacterium
GCCACCAGGAAAATTTCTTCAAACCTTAAGAAGACCTTTACTTCGTTAGAGCTTGAGGCCAATCAGATCATACACTCCCCACAAGAAGTTAATTGGTCAACATTCAATGGTTCTCATTTTTTGTTGGATAGCTTGAATATTCTAGCATGGAGTAAACATGAATTCTTGCCCGATGTGCGTATGCTTCAGGATTCTTTTAATGTGAAGTTATTACAGGTTTCCGGAGGTGATTTCTTGATTAGAAAATCACCTGTGAATCGATCTCGATTTCTTGTTTCAGTTTTACCCTTATACCAGAAATATCCAATCATCAATAAGTATCTGTCTCCGCACTGGAATCAATCTATATTTGAAGAGTACTCAGGAAAAATAGTAGAATCTGAATCTGCCCTTGGAACGAATGTTTACCTTAACGACCATGTTGCATTTAAGATTGTGTTGCCTGTTGCGACTGTACAACAAAATCAAGTATCACTTTTCTTTGCCTTAGTAGCGTTGCTGATATTTATTTCTGGCGTTGTACTATCTCTGAAGCAATGGCATCATCAAGGAAAGTATCAGGTTGTTTTTTTGGTGGCAACCATTGCCTTTGTGATTGTACGTACTCTAATGGTTCAAACTAATTTCCCTGGGCGATGGTATACAGCCAGGATATTTAGCCCTCAGGAATTTGCCTCATCCTCCTATAATGCATCCATAGGTGATTTGTTCCTCAACTCGCTGGGTATACTTTTTCTATGTGGGTATGTATTTTTTACATATTCCCGCTGGCCTCTGATTAAGCAACTCTTTAGTACAAAGGGCATAACTCAATGGGCGTGGTGCTTGGTATTTTTATTATTGGCTACCTTTTCCTTTCTATACCCGTTTCTATTCATTGAAGTTATTTTCAATAACTCATCGATTTCTCTTGATATCACTCAAACTCTTTCATTTGACTTAGTAAGAGCATTGTCATTCATTTCAATGATCATAGGAACGGTGAGTGCTTTCTTTTTTACTCATGTTTTTCTTCAATTATCGAAGATGCTTTCTGATTCTTTTTGGAAGTATGTCCTCGCGTTGTTAGGGGCCAGTGCACTTTTTGCGGCTTACTTTATAATTGAGTCAAGGGATTATTGGATTACATTGATGGTTGTTGTTCCCTATATATTTATCGTATACTTTTCTAGGTTAAGTTCTTCTCTCATTCGGGTAACCTATGTAACGTTTCTTTATTTTTTTCTGGCTGTTACAGTATTTGGTTTGCAAAGTGCTCTGAGTATCAGACGCTTTATTGAGGAGGAACGAGTGGAATCTCAGTTTAGGTTTGCTAACAGTTATCTGATCGATCGGGATGTTCTCGCTGAGTACATATTAAATGAAAGCGTCAAAAGAATTCCAAATGATGTATTTATTCAAACGAGACTTGCCAGCCCATTTTTAAGTAAATCTGCCATACGACAAAAGGTAAAGCAGATTTACCTTAATTCTTATTTTGATCGCTACGATGTGCGAATCTACTTGTACAATCCAGCCAAAGAGCGCTTTGATGATCAAACATTGGTGGATTTTGCTGCATTGGAACACGAGTTCGCCAAATCCATAAATGCAACCGAGTATCAGGGAATTTATTTTATAAGATCTCAGGGTGTGCAAGCGGGAAAGCGATACTTTACATCTGTTCCTATTACTCGATTTGAGCAAGTAATTGGCTATGTAGTACTTGATCTTTCTCTTAAAAAAATTATTCCGCAGAATGTTTATCCAGAGTTGCTGGTAGATAATCGGTTCAATGAATATTTTGAAAATCGGGATAAGAGCTTTGCCTTTCTATCAACCAAGAGTATCATTAGTAGTTTTGGTAATTTTAATTATGAACGTGATTTTGATTTTGAGTTGCTTGATAATCCGGATTTCTATCGGGTGGGCGTTAAGATGAATGGATTTATTCACGCTGGTATTGAAGATGAGGCTGGTAGAGTGGCAGTTGTGACTTCAGTGGCCTATCCGTTCTTTTTCTTGCTTACTAATTTTTCTTTCTTTTTTGTTGTAGGTATTTGGGTATTTGCATTGGGGCTGATTCTTTATGGTTTGATTATTTGGTTGGAGGGAGGAATAATTAATTATGCAGCCCGTATTCAGCTTTATATCTACATGGCTTTTGCAATTCCTTTAGTGATCGTAACCATCACAACCCTGAACCGGGTAACCAAATCAGCTGAAAACCAATTAAATCAGGATTTTCAAACAAAGTCAAAATTACTGGGAGAGAATCTGGAACCTGTACTTGCTTCCTTTTTGAAAGATCCAGAAAATATGCGCGGTGAGTTAGAAAATCAATTAGTGAATGTTGCTAAGTTCTCAAATGTGGATGTTTCAATTTATGATCCTTCCGGTAAAGTCTTAGCCTCCAGTCAACCAGGTATTGTAGAAAATCAACTTACTTCAGGCCTTATGAATCGCTATGCATGGGAAAGAATATTTAAAACAGGAGATAATGCATTGATCTTGAATGAGCAGATTGGGTCCTTGAAATTCAATAATTCCTATTTTGGTCTTAAGTCTCCGGAATCTGGTCTTTTGATTGGCGTACTGAGTGTCCCATTTTTTGAATCAGCCTTGTCGTTGGAGACCACACAGATAAATGTATTGGCTAATATTCTAACGGTATTCACCCTCATCTTTATACTCTTTTCGATACTATCCTTCTTTATGGTGAATTCGTTAACCTTTCCGTTGCGATTTATTACCCGCACACTTAGTCGAACCACACTGACAGGTACCAATAAGCCACTTGAATGGAATTCAAAAGATGAAATTGGGTTGATGGTGGCAGAGTATAATCGAATGGTAGAGAATCTTGAACAAAGTAAGGTGGAATTAGCTCGCAGCCAGAAGGAAAGTGCCTGGCGTGAAATTGCCAAGCAAGTAGCGCATGAAATCAAGAATCCCCTGACACCCATGAAACTTACTTTACAACAGATGGAACTTGCTATTCTTCGGGGCGAATTGGAAAAAGAAAGGACAAAACAATCCATTAAAACTTTACTCACGCAGGTCGATATTTTGAATGAGATTGCTTCTTCTTTTAGTGCCTTTGCAAGAATGCCAGCTCCCATTCTTCAGAAAATTGAATTGGTTAGTTTAATAAGGAAGAGTGCTGATTTGTATGCTAATTATGAAGGGGGTACAGTTAGCTTTTACGATATGGGATCTCCTTCGTTTGTAATGGGGGACGAGCAGTTATTGAACCGGATTTTTTCTAATATTATTTTGAATGCTTTGCAATCTGGTGCTGGACGTGTAGAAATCATATTGCACCGTGAATCAAATCGAGCGCTTATCAGTTTTCGGGATAATGGTTTGGGTATTGATCAGGATTTAAAAGATAAGATATTCGCGCCCTATTTTTCTACTAAGAAGTCAGGTTCCGGCTTAGGCCTGGCAATTGCTAAACAAGGAATTGAACAGAGTGGAGGCGAGATTTGGTTTGAATCCAACCCGGGTGGAGGTACAACTTTTTACATTCGGCTTGCTTCGATCGAATAGTAAATTACTTGTGCTTTAGATTCTTCATAATTTTGTTTGTAAAAACAAAATCATCGAGTTCTTTAACCCCAGAATCCATAATGTCAGTGTTAGAGCCTTCCCAAAGCTTGTCACCTTTATACATGAACATTATTTTTTCTCCAATCCCCATTACTGAATTCATGTCATGGGTAACCACAATAGTAGTAATGTCAAACTCATGGGTAATTTCCATAATGAGTTCATCAATCAAAATGGACGTTTGTGGATCCAACCCAGAATTGGGCTCATCACAGAAAAGATAATTTGGATTATTTACAATGGCACGGGCAATACCAACCCGTTTTTTCATTCCACCACTTATTTCAGAAGGCATTTTTTTATTTACACCCTCAAGACCAACGCGCCTTAGGCAAAAGTTTACCCTTTCTATTTTCTCATCCGGGTGCATGTTGGTCAGAATGTCCAACGGAAACATAACATTCTCTTCCACATTTTTTGAGTCAAACAGTGCGCCACCCTGAAAGAGCATTCCAATTTCTCTACGAATTTCTGATTTCATTTCTTTATCCGCCTCGGTGAAATTTCGGAGGTCGTAAAAAACAGTTCCAGTATCTGGCTGGAGAAGACCCACGATACATTTGAGAAGCACACTTTTGCCAGTACCACTTGACCCAATAATCAAATTTGTTTTTCCTTTATCAAATTGCCCGGAGATTCCACCCAGGATCACTTTGTCGGAGAATGACTTTGAGATATTGTTAATCTTAATCATGATTTTACAATAGCAGGTAGGCCAGAAAATAGTCGGCTAATAAGACAGCAATGATGCTGGTTGTTACCGCATTCGTGCTGGAGATACCAACTTCAAGGGCTCCGCCTTGTGTATAGTACCCTTTAAAGGAAGAAATGGAACTTATCAGAAATGCAAAAACAAAGGACTTGATCAAGGCAAAGGTGATAAAGTATTCATTGAAAGCATACCGAATTCCATAAACGTATTCAGTAGAAGTAAGTGCTCCGGTTAAACTCCCGACAATGTATCCCCCCATGATAGCGCATACAGCCGATACAATTACCAACAGCGGGTACATCATCAATGAGGCAATAATTTTGGGAAGGACCAGATAGGATGCCGAGTTTATGCCCATTACTTCGAGCGCATCAATTTGTTCTGTAATACGCATGGTCCCAAGGCCGCCAGACATACTGGATCCCACTTTACCAGCATATATTATAGCCATAATTGTAGGGGCTAATTCCAACACAGTCATTTCACGAACTACCTGTGAAATCACAAACCTGGGAACAAACGGACTTATTAGGTTGGCGGCTGTTTGAATCGTGGTTACCGCTCCCATAAAGGTGGATACAAGCATAAAGAGCAGGATTGACTTAATGCCAATTTGAATACACTCATCCAGGGTAAGTTTGTAATAGGTTTTGAATGTTTCGCGCCTTACCAGCAACGAGCCTAAAAAAATCATGTACCGGCCAAAACCCTTCATGCAGTAAAGTTCAAATGCTATATTGCTCAAAGATAAAATAATTTCTCATGAACAAATTGGTAGTAGTTACTGGGGGTACCAAGGGTATTGGACGGGCTATTTTAGAACGATTTGCAACGGCTGGTTTTGATGTGGCTACTTGTGCTCGTAATCTGTCTGATCTTATTCATTTAAAGGACGATTTTGAAAAAAGACACGCAATAAAAGTCTTTGTGCAATCAGCAGATATGTCAGACAAATTTCAGGTGAAGGTATTTACTGAATTCATTAATAAGGTAGGTCGCCCAGTTGATGTACTTGTCAATAATGCTGGTCATTTTGCACCTGGTCAGATTATGGAAGAATCAGAGGGCACATTGGAGAGTATGATTGAGGGCAATGTATATAGTGCTTATTATACAACCCGTGGATTGGTAGGTACTATGAAGTCTAATAGAGCAGGTCATATTTTTAATATGTGTTCTATTGCCAGTATTAAGGCTTATCCCAATGGAGGTTCCTATGCCATTTCAAAATTTGCGCTACTGGGTTTTTCGAAGGTGTTACGGGAGGAATTAAAAGAATTTGGCATTCGGGTTACAGCTGTTTTACCAGGAGCAACTAAGACGGCAAGTTGGGCAGGCAGTACTTTGCCTGACAGTCGATTTATGAAACCTGAAGATGTGGCTGAAGCCGTATTTTCTGCCTATTCGCTTTCATCCCACAGCGTTGTTGAAGAACTACTTATCAGGCCTCAACTCGGTGATATTTAAGTTTTTGCTGGTTAGAACAAAAGTAGCTTCCAAAGGGTTATTTTTGTTATAAATCTTTGCTTTGTGAGCAACCAAATCCTTCAATTAAAGCAGTATTGTAACAGTCTGGTTACCTATAGCCGTAGAAAAACCCGGGTAGTTAATATTGGGGGTGTCCCCATGGGTGGGGATAATCCCATTCGGATTCAGTCAATGACCACTGTGGACACCATGGATACGAAGGGCTCGGTAGAGCAAACCATTCGCATGGTGGAGGCGGGTTGCGAATATGTGCGGATAACTGCACCCAGTATTAAAGAAGCCCAAAACCTGGAAGTCATTAAAAAGGAATTGCGTTCCCGGGGATATTCAGTACCACTAATAGCTGATATTCATTTTACACCCAATGCGGCTGAGTTGGCTGCGCGTATTGTAGAGAAAGTCCGGGTTAACCCTGGCAATTATGCTGACAAAAAGAGATTTGAGGAAATTGAATATACTGATGCAACGTATCAGGAAGAACTGAATCGTATTCGCGAAAAGTTTACTCCCCTTGTAAAGATTTGTAAGGAGTACGGCACCGCAATGCGTATTGGCACTAACCATGGTTCACTTTCGGATCGCATCATGAGCCGCTATGGAGATACGCCCCTTGGCATGGTTGAATCTGCCCTGGAGTTTTTGCGAATTTGCGAAGACCTCAATTACTACGATATTGTTCTATCCATGAAGGCGAGCAATCCGCAGGTAATGGTTCAGGCCTACCGATTGCTGGTTCAGAAATTGGATGAAGAAAATTTTCAACCTTATCCCTTGCATCTTGGTGTTACGGAGGCAGGTGATGGCGAAGATGGTCGCATAAAATCTTCTGTGGGTATTGGTACTTTGCTCGAAGATGGATTAGGTGATACTATCCGTGTTTCACTTACAGAAGAGCCCGAAGCTGAAGTACCCGTAGCCAAAGCATTAGCTGATCGCTATGTCACCAGGAAAACATCTTACTCGATTCCTGATATTAAACATTACCCTATTAATCCTTTTGCTTATACCCGAAGACAAACTCATGAGGTATTGAATATAGGTGGACATCAGGTACCACGGGTTGTGGCCGATTTTTCATCAAAAGAAAAAATAACAGCAGCGTCTCTTTTTGCTTTGGGATATCAGTATTCCGTTCCACTCGACAAATGGAACATTACCGACATGGCCTGCGATTATATTTTTCTGGGTAATAAAACCCTTGACTTTGAAATACCAGGAACGTTAGGTTTGATTTATAATTACACTACATGGATAAGTCAAAAAAATAAATCCCGTAGTTATCCATTCATTAGGTCTAAGGATTATTTGACTGGTGTGGAGAGATCTTCTCAATTGAACTTCATTTATACCCAATTGAAAGATATTTCGGATGAGCTTATTGAGAAACTAAATAATGACCCAACCTCAGTTCTCTTGATTGATACCTACAATGATCATGGTCTTGCTGAGGAGCGTAGATTGTTTGTTGAGTTAATCAATCGGGGGTGTCACGTCCCTGTAATTCTTGGAAGAGCCTATTCTGACTTGAGCGTAGATCAGTTGCAATTGTATGCTGCTACCGACCTGGGCGGATTGTTAATTGATGGATTGGGCGATGGCGTTTTTATCGCTGCAGAACATTGCGGATCGGATAAGATGGTGAATGAAACAGCCTTTGGAATTTTACAGGCTACGCGCACACGCATTTCAAAAACGGAGTATATTTCATGTCCTTCTTGTGGCAGAACGCTGTTTGATTTACAGGAGACAACTGCGAAAATCAGATCGCGCACAAGTCATTTGAAAGGAATCAAGATTGGTATTATGGGATGCATTGTAAATGGTCCGGGTGAGATGGCGGACGCAGATTACGGTTATGTCGGCTCTGGGCCTGGAAGAATTACCTTATACCGCGGCAAAGAAGTGGTAAAGCGAAATGTGCCTACACCCCAGGCGGTGGATGCATTGATCGAACTTATTCGGGAAGATAAAAATTGGATTGAGCCTCAGGCAATTAACTACTAATGAAATGGAAAACAAGGCGGGAGCAGATGAGAAGAAAAAATTATCCTTTCGGGAATTTTTTTCATTGGGTGAGGTAGGGGGTTACTTCTTCCGAAAGAAAGATCCTAACAGACCTTCTAATGTTAATATCAAGTTGATGCATGGCATCAACAAAATATCAATTGCCATTTTCCTGGCAGCCGTACTATATCTTGTACTTAAGCGTTTGTTTTGAACATCGAGACTTTCCGCAGTTATTGCCTCGGTAAGAAAGGGGTTACGGAAGAGTTTCCCTTTGATGAAAATACCCTTGTGTTTAAGGTGATGGGTAAGATGTTTGCGCTTACCGATTTAGAGAACTTTGAAAGTGTGAATCTGAAGTGTGATCCTGAAAAAGCAGTTCAACTCAGGGAGGAATTTCCAGCGGTACTTCCAGGATATCATATGAGTAAGAAGCATTGGAATACTGTTTTAATGGACGGAAGCATCCCGGATAAGCTGATTAAAACGTGGATTGATGATTCGTACAATCTTGTGACAGTTAGTCTGAGTAAGCAGCTGCAACTGGAATTAAAGCGTATTTAGTCTGATTATCAGTGGATTAGGTTCTCTTTTGATTTCGTGTATCTATCGGATTACTTAGGTTAATTAATTATTTTTGTTGATTGCGATCAATCCGTTTGGAATGACCAGGGCTTTTTTCTCAAGTGTAGTACTACTATTTGTACTGGGTTCCTGTACTCAGCGCCTTATATGCCCTGCCTACCAAAGTTCCTTCATCTTCGACAAACCTACTCAAAAGGAGAAATTCGTCTATTTTAACGAAAGCCCAACTCAACCGCGTGATGTACTGGCTTCCAATAGCAAGACAATCACCTTACCACCCAGAGATTCATCCTGGGCAAAAAGCGATGCACTTCGTGGTCCGGCATTGCCACATGTAAGACGTGTTAAAAAAGACCGTTACTTGTTACTTCCTGAAAAAACTTATAAGCAAGCATTAAAAGCCCTGCGTACTGTAGAGATGAAACCAATATATCCGAAGAAGACAGATTCATTAGATATTAAAAGTGAACTTGACAGTGCAGCCCGAAGCCTGAGCGATACGCTAACAGCTCAATCATCCACAAAGGCAACAACCGAGGACAGTGTCTATGTTATAACAAAAACCAAAGAGAAGTATAACATGGATCAGGATATTTACATGTGGTACTTCCGCGATGTACTGGTGCTTCCGGATGTACGGGCTGCCATGATGGAAGAAGGGGCAGTAAGAGCCACCACAAAGAAGGCTAACAAAAAAGCAAAAGGGGGATTCTTTAAGAACCTGTTTAAGAAGAAGGACAACAAAAAGGATTCGTTGACCGTAGAACCAAAAGTTGCCCCATCAATTTCAGATTCTACTCAAACTAAGCCCAAAAAGAAAGGCTTGACTGGTTTGTTTAAAAAGAAAACCAAAGTCGATTCTTCAGACCCCAAAAAGAAATCTGACCCGGCAAAGAAAGAGGAGGATGATGGTTTTTAAATGCAAAGCTTAAGGCCACAAAGAATTTCTTCAGAGTTAAAATTCCATTAATTCAAGAACGAACTAATCTGTATTGGCAGAAAACAAAAATGCCCTCACCGAAGCAAGGGCATTACAAATTCTTATTTCAATCCGATTAATAATCTTTGTTGAAATCACCTCTGCGGAAGCCACCGCCACCACCGCGGTTTCCGCCACGGCTGCCACCGCCACCACCTTCTTCGCGAGGGCGAGCTTCGTTAACAACCAGGTTCTTTCCCAGGAAATCGAATCCGTTCAATTCATTGATAGCATTACGGCCAGCGGTGTCATCGGCCATTTCAATAAATCCAAAGCCACGGCTACGCTGTGTTACTTTGTCCATGATGATTTTCGCAGAGCTTACTTCACCGTACTCGGCAAATAACTGCTTCAATTGTTCCTCGGATGCCTTCCAGGGAATGTTGGCTACATAAATGTTCATTTTTGTTTTTGAAATTAAGTGATAAATGTTCTTGCTAACTCAATAAGGCCTGCCGATAATAAACACGATTAGTGGAGTACTTCAGGTGGGAATTATATCATTAACAAATCAAAGGTAATAGTTTTTTTGAATTATCCTCAAAACGATGCTTTAGACCACGTTTTTAATGCAAAAGGATGCTGTATAAGCCCGTTTAGTGGTTCTCTTTCATGAATTTTTCGAGGCTTTTGCGGGCGTTTTGGTGGATTTTGTTCTTGAGGAAGGGTGTCCAGCCCAGTAAAATCCCAGGTACCCCCAATGCCATTCTGCTCCACCTCCACAGGTTAAATTCATCATGATGGTCGAAAATTAGCCCATCCTTAAAGGTGAAAACTGCCTGGATCCGGTTGTTTACTCTGCGGCCTGTTTTTGAGAATGAATAGGAGGCCAACCATAAACAATGGCCATTGATTCCATTTACCTTAATATCCGAAAAACTAAGTTGAAAATCTTTGGCATTTAAACACAGCATGTGCCACATAGCACGGGCTTCATCACCAGTAAGATTACGAAAGGCGGGATCGTAAAAAGTAATATCGGGATGGTAGCATTCAGACATTGCTTTCCAATTACGTTGCTGGAATGCAGTATAGAATTTAACTATCAATTCGCGGTGATCCATATTTTATCCGTTGGTGGAACTATTCGTCCTTCAGGCAGGCATTGCTTTTTGTCACTCGTAAAATCAAGTATCTTAGCTTCTATCTTATATGAAAGCTAATCTAAAATCAATGAAAATAAAACAACTTCTCCTCGGTGTGATCGTAGCAGGCATTAGTTTCCTGGCCACGGGTCAATCGTTCAACAATTTGCCTGTTACAACGCAAAAGCCGCCACTGCATGGAAAACATTGGATGGCAATCACGGGCAAGCCATTGGCGGCTACCGCGGGCGCCATGATCTTCAGCAAAGGCGGCAATGCAGTAGATGCTTCTTGTGCTATGCTGGCTGCAACATGTACAATGTTTGATGTATTAAGTTGGGGCGGAGAAACCCAGGCTTTGATATACAATCCAAAGACAAAGAAGGTGATAGCCATCAATGGCCTTGGAGTAGCACCCACCGGAGCAACGGCTGATTTTTTCAAAGGAAAGGGAATGAACTATCCGCCACAGTATGGACCCCTGGCGGCTGTTACACCGGGTACACCTGGCGGGTTAATGGTAATGCTGGCTGAGTATGGTACCATGAGTCTTAAAGATGTATTAACCCCAGCGATGCAACTCGCTGACGGATACCCCATCGAAGCGCAAACTGCTAATAGCTTTGAACGCGAAAAAGAGAGATTGAAACAATGGCCATATTCAAAGGCTGTATTCTTGCCACACCTTGGAGAAAAACGGGAAGCACCTGTAGCTGGAGAGATTTTTAGGCAAACAGATTTATTACAGACACTCCAAAAACTGGTCGACACTGAGCAGCAAGCATTGAAGAAAGGAAAATCTCGTAAAGAAGCAATCTATGTTGCTTACGATCGGTTTTACAAAGGAGATATAGCCAAAGAATTTGCACGAGGCTGCCAGGAGCAAGGTGGCTTAATTACTGAGCAAGATCTGGCAAATTGGAAAGTGATAACGGAAGAGCCTTTGATGGTTAACTATAAAGGTATTGATGTTTATAAAATGCAACAGTGGACACAAGGGCCAATGATGTTGCAGGCGTTGAACATGTTAGAGAATCTTGATCTGAAAGCCATGGGCTTTAATTCGGCCCGATATATTCACACACTATATCAGGTGATGAACCTGACGTTTGCTGATCGCGACTTCTACTATGGCGATCCTTATTTTGCTCCGGAAGAGCCTATGAAAGGTTTGCTATCAAAAGAGTATGCGAAAGAAAGGATTAAGGCAATTAATTGGGAGCGGAACGATCCAAAGGCTGCACCAGGTGATCCGTACCCATTCGAAGGCAAGGTAAATCCTTATAAAGATTACCTGAAGGAGTTAACGCAGGCATCGTTGGGAACTTACTCATCACCACTATCTGATGAATACCTTCAGCAGGTCTTTTTGGGCACCACCTCTGTCGAAGCGACTGACAAAGAAGGATGGGTTGTATCCATTACGCCTAGCGGTGGCTGGAACCCAGCTTGCATTGCTGGTAAAACTGGCATAGGGATGAGTCAGCGGATGCAGAGTTTTGTTACTAATCCTAAAGAGAATCCTTTTAACGTTGTCGAGCCTGGTAAAAGACCCAGGGTAACGTTAACTCCAACGCTTGCTTTAAAGGATGGTAAACCATTTTTGTCATTTGCCGTACAGGGCGGGGATACTCAAGATCAGAACCTGTTGCAGTTTTTCCTGGATGTGGTTGAATTTGGTATGACCGTGCAGGAGGCAACTGAAGCACCTAACATCAATACCGATCAACTCTATTTATCATTAGGGGGCGAAGACAGAAAGCCAAAAGCTGGAAATATTTTGCTCCATGACAGTACACCGCCCTATGTGCGCAAAGAGCTACAAGGTATGGGCTATCGCATGAGGTTTGATGACCGCACCAGTGGACCGATCAATGCTATATATTTTGATTGGCTGCACGGAAGCTTTTGGGGAGGTTCAAGCAACCATGGTGAAGATTATGGAATTGG
>DAOOCD010000094.1:0-12116 GCA_035408225.1 Cyclobacteriaceae bacterium
ATAATCCACGTTCCTGCACCCAGCCCTCAAAATCTTTAGCAGTAATTTTATTTGGATAATTTAATGCAGGATGATCCGGTTTAAGAATCCGGACTTCACTACTCTCCTGAGTTACGCGATCCCGCGAAAGCGTTATCGCATAGGGTGAGAATTTATCGGCATCTATTTCGAGATCATTGTTCGTATTGTATTGAACCACCACGGTGCCACCTTCCTTAGCATAATTTAACAAGGTGGGCATCGTAAAACGAATGCGTTCATTGGTATTCAATGCTCGAATGCCCAACACAACAGCATCTACGCGTTTCAGATTGGAAGCTGTTATCTCTTCATCTTTCATTTCCCACACCTCATATCCAAGGTTCCGCAGATTTACCGGAATGTCATCGCCCGCTCCCTTAATGTAGCCAATGACCGAGCCAACTTTACTTATGTTGATTCGCAAGGCCCTTGCTTTAGCTGGAGGTAACAAGGTCTGTATCGGAATATGGTCGTATTGAATTTGGCGAATCGAATTAGAATAACGTTGCCCTTCAATATCAGCAGTGGCACGGATGGATCCGTCAAACTCTTCTTTTCCTCCGGTAACTTTGAACATAAGTGTTTGCTCTTCATTCATCTTTCCTAATTCAAAAGGAATGACGGCAGGTTCTGAGGTCCAGCCCGCTGGAAGTTCTAGCTTGACATTGCCTTTTAGCCGCTGTGAGGATGCAGACTTAACCAGAACATAAATAGTTTGGGGAGTTTGATCTCGGAAAATAAAAACAGTTTGCGGAAAATTAATAAAGACAGGCGGTACCACTTCAAAAGGTCGCGTGAGTTCCCCTTTTACAGGATCTGTCCATTTATATACAACCGGAACAGCAACAGTCATACTTACACCTTGCACAGAAACGCGTGCATCCACAATGATGGCCGGATCATTCTCTGGTTTACCAATCATGGTGGGATCTTTTACAGTAAAGAGACCTGTTGCGTGAGGCTCCTTTAACCAATAAGGTGATGAGTACTCTTTGTCGGATTTTATGTTTTTGACTGATTTGAAAGCTACCGGATCGTTGCTTTTAAGTAATAATGAGAACGTAGAATCAATAGCCAGCGATTCACTTTTTAAATTATCGAGCATAATTATTACACCCGATCGATTGATTACCTCGAAGGCTAAAGTCACTTGCTGGCCAGGTGATGCCATATAGTGATTTGCAATAATTTCGATATACAGTCCGGTACAATCACGAATCAGTTGTTCTACTTCATTTAGTTTACGATTTCTCCAAACAGAATTTTCAAGTTTAGAAATCTGGTTACGAATCTCCAGCAACTGTGGCACACTGGCCGAGGGATTTTCTTCGTTAAACTCTTGAATAACTTTTTGAATGAGCGGTTGAATTTTTTCACCGCCTTTCACCCGAGTCCAGGTAGTATTTACTTTTTCAAATACATCCTTGTCAATCCTGTCCCCTTTCACATATTCAAAAAATTCCATTGCATCACCACGCCTGCCAGCAGAACCAAACCCCTGACTTTTATGCTGGGTCCTGCTATCTGCTGCAATCTCGGAATATGATTTTCCCAATAAGGTATTATAGGTACCTACATTCATAGTAAGTATACCTGGAGTGTTTTCATTTATCGTTTGGTTCCACCAACGACCTGTATTCGTGTAAAGAGAACTTACCTGCCAGGTACCAAATTGTTTTACTTGTTCAGGGAATACGTTGGGGTTGTTCGTGAGATCAAAAGCTTCCTGCGCAAGAATGGCGGATGAAGTATGATGTCCATGCCCGGCACGCTCATCCGCTGGAAATCGAGTCAGTATTACATCTGGCTGAAACTGTCGAATCACCCGTACAACATCTGACAGTACTTCTTCTTTATTCCAAATCTCCAGGGTCTCCTGATAGTTTTTCGAAAAGCCGAAGTCAATCGCCCTCGTAAAAAATTGCTGTCCGCCATCAATTCGCCTGGCAGCCAAAAGTTCTTGTGTACGAATAAGTCCCAATAGTTCTCCAATCTCCGGACCAATCAGGTTCTGACCACCATCCCCACGTGTCATCGATAGATAGGCTGCAGCTGCTAACCGATCATTGGCCAGGTAGGTAATGGCTCGGGTATTTTCATCATCGGGGTGTGCCGCTACATACAACACAGACCCCAGAAAGTTTAACTTCTTAAGCTTAAGCTTTATTTCAGACGATCCGGGCTGATGAAACTGAGAGTAACCTGCCAGTGATGCAAAAATGAACAAACTAAGAAAGGCATTACGCATTGTGCGATGAGAATTAAACCGTGAAATAAAACAAAAAAAAGTAATCTATGGGAATAGGTAAATTAAGCGGCCTGATAAGAGTTTTAGCGGAATAGACTTAGTCTCTAAAAAACATTAAAACTTACCACGCTTTTCTTCGTTTACAAAAAAAGTACCATCCTCCTGAATGGTCATGAAAATCCGGCTAACGGGTTTCTTATCCGCATTTAGAAATAGCACGGTAAATTCATTCGAAACGATTTTATCCTTAATATCCTCTGTAAAACCCCAGTTTATTATTACTTCGCTTCCAGCGGTGATCTTTTTATTACTAATCAGATTCCTGTTGCTATCCGTAGCTTTTATTCTAACCTCATTATTGGAGATCGTCAACACTTTCAGTTTAATTTTCAGATACGGCAAAGAACCTCCTTTATCCTTATGAGCTCTATCTTCTTTACTCTGATCATAGCTTAGGGTGTAAGGATCCGCTCTTGAACGCTCCTGAATTGAGAAATCCATTTTCAATTCGAACTCGTTGGAGGGCTTGTACGGCACTTCGCTTTGCACGAATAAGAGAAATAGAATAAGATTAATCATTTAGCATCAGTTGGTCCACAATCATTCTCAAGGTATCACTATGATTGTTGATTACCAAAAACTCAATTCTGTCATTGAAAAACTGGACTTCAGAAACTTATTAACGATAGTCAATCATGGTATTTTTTTATGTCTGTATTCTCATTTTCTTTGCAACTCAAAATTAATTCTATGAAAACAGCTGAAATCCATACCAAAAAAGGAGTCATGAAGATTCAATTCTTTGAAGCCGATGCTCCTAATACAGTTAAGAACTTCGTTGATCTGGCCAAAAAGGGCTTTTATGATGGCCTTATTTTCCATCGTGTTATACCAAACTTTATGATCCAAGGTGGCTGTCCCAATGGAATTGGAAATGGAGGACCCGGATACAAGATTGATTGTGAATTAACGGGAGAAAATCAATATCATGATCGGGGTGTTCTCTCCATGGCCCATGCGGGACGTAATACAGGGGGATCACAATTCTTTATTTGTCACAACCGCCAGGGAACTAAACACCTTGATCGCAACCATACTGTTTTCGGAAAAGTGTATGAAGGTCTGGACGTAATCGATCAGATTCGCGCTGGCGATGTAATGGAGAAAGTTGTTATTAACGAAGTGGAATAATCTAGAGAGTATAACTAACCTGGGCTGAAGCGCGATTTGCTTTAGCCCGGGCTTCTTCGATAGATGTTCCTTTAGCAAGACAAACCCCCATTCTTCGTTCCCCATTTACTTCAGGCTTGCCAAATAAACGCAATTGTGTATCAGGTTCACTTAAGGCAAGTTCTAAACCGGAAAATGAAATATTCTGTGATTTTCCTTTCACCAAAATGACTGAAGATGCCGAAGGTCCGAGTTGACGGATGACGGGTATCGGTAACCCGAGGATTGCCCGAACATGCAATGCAAACTCTGTCAGATCTTGTGAGATCATTGTGACCATACCTGTATCATGAGGCCGTGGTGACAACTCGCTAAAGTAAACAAGATCTCCTTTTACAAAGAACTCAACTCCAAAGATTCCGTAGCCTCCTAATTCATTCACAACCTGTGTTGCAATCTGTTGGGCTTCAGCGAGTGCCTTCTCATTCATCGGGTGTGGTTGCCACGACTCCTGATAATCTCCATGCTCCTGCCGGTGGCCGATCGGTTCACAAAATGAAACTCCTCCCCTATGCCGAATCGTTAACAAGGTAATTTCAAAATCAAAATCAATAAATCCCTCAACGATTACTTTGCCACCTCCGCTGCGACCTCCTTCCTGTGAATAGTGCCACGCAGTCTCTATATCTTTTTCAGTCTTCACCACACTCTGGCCTTTGCCAGATGAACTCATAATGGGTTTCACTACGCACGGGAATCCAATTTTCCTTACTGAGGTTTCGAAGTCGATGCGTGTATTAGCAAAGCAAAAGGGTGAGGTTTTAACTTTCAACTTGTCTGCTGCCAAGGTTCGGATTCCTTCCCGGTTCATGGTCAAACGTGCTGCATTAGCCGTTGGAATTATTCGAAATCCCTCCTGCTCTAATTCAACCAGTGTATCGGTGGCGATTGCTTCTACTTCTGGCACGATGAAGTCGGGCTTTTCTTTTTCAATGATTGTGCGAAGTGCTTTTCCATCCAACATCGAAATGGTATACGACCGATGTGCTACTTGCATCGCGGGCGCGTGATCATAACGATCCACAGCAATTACCTCAACCCCATAGCGTTGAAATTCAATAACCACTTCCTTCCCTAATTCTCCGGAGCCCAGCATCATTACTTTTACTGCAGAGGAGGTCAGTGGAGTGCCTATTCTTATCTGATCATTCTTTTCTAAACTCATAATCATTCTTTTTTAGGTGTCTGACAGCTTTGAGCCTGCCTGCTCCGCCAACTGGCGGATTCGGCAAAGGCTGGCGGTCTGACGCCTTAGATTACTTTTTTTCTCCGGGATGGTAGGTATTCTCAGCATGCTTCACCACATCCTTTTTGTAAAACCATACATCCTTAAATTTTCCTTGACTATAGATCAAAGCCTGATCTGCGAAGTGTGGTGACAATGGATTGTTGTTGTTACCACCTGCCAGCAATGACTTTGCTTTAACTTCTTTCCCAAACTCAACCACAGCCACAAAACTATTGCCAACATAGCCATACATTTTTTTTGTGCCAAGATATTTCCTGCTTCCAAAAGCAGCCAACGATCCCCAAAAAGATGATGTTGATGCTACCGCAAGACTTGGCTTTGTATCATCATATGTCTCTGTAATTTTTCCAGTCAATCGTTGAAAGCGATTAACTTCGCCCCAGGCAACTTTCCACGTGCCGAAGTCGCGCTGCAGTTCGTCTACCACATTTTCAAGCGCTTTGATTTTTTCTTCGGCTGAAGTTTGAGCAACCATATAATTGATGATACTTAACTGATCACTACCTGACGGAATTCTGGAAAAGATTTGTTGGCGTAACTCCTGGCCCCAGTAAATAGCTAATGTTGCCGGTATAGAAGTAACTCCATAACTTTTATCCCAGCTTTTAAGTGTTGCCATGGGTTCCTTCAATTTTGCTTTTGAATCATTTGCAGGTGTTGATTCATAGGCATCCACCAAAGAAGGGATTAGGTTTACAAACCCTGCCAGGTAAGGATCATACGCTGCCGCAATAAGTTTGTCCAACGTAAAAGCAGGCTCGCGTTTCAACACACGCTCAGCATTAATACCCCTTGCATTCTGGGCATCAGGAGCCATGTAAGTAGGATAGTTTGCCGGGTTCGGACTTTCCTCGCCCGCCAAGGTAAATGGTGTGGAGTTGCAGTTTTGAATCCATCCGTTAGGTGGATTAATGGCATGCACAATTTGTGATACTTCATGCAGTCCTTGCCAATCAGTATTAGGGTCACTCCCATTTACTGGCTTACTCCAATCATACTCCGGATTCCGCTTTGGTATAAAGTTCCCATGCCAGTAGGCGATATTCCCTTTACTATCGGCAAACACGGTATTGTTGGATGAGTTGGCTTTAAGCTCCATTGTTTTCTGATAATCAGCCAAACCTGTTGACCGGGTGCGTTGAAAGGATTGCGTAAGTGCTTTCAATGGCTCAACCATCATTGAAATGCTTATCCATTGTTCACCTTGCCTGGCAACCACCGGTCCATGATGTGTATACCGTGCAGTAAATTCCTTGTATCGTTTTTGATTGCCGTCTTTGTAAGCCAGTCTGATTTTTTTTGAGATAATAGGTCGCGCAGAATTTCCATGTCTATAATAAATGGAGTCACCACGAACAACAATATTTTCTATAAACTCATCCATTACATCTGCCTGACTGGTGGTATGCATCCAGCCACAATGTTCGTTGAACCCCTGGTAGATAAAAAACTGGCCCCAGGTAACGGCTCCATAGGCATTCAAACCTTCTTCACTGGTAACATGTACTTCTGGCCGAAAGTAAAAGGAAGTGTGTGGATTAATTAAAAGCAAGGCATTACCGGTAGCGCTTCTTGATGGCGCTATAGCAAATCCATTCGAACCGCGAGGCTCTGGCTCCCGTTCATTATGGTCTACTTCCTCGTTCTGAATCTCAATCTCCCCCGCTCCGTAAAAATCCTTTAGCCGGCTTACTGATATTGATTCTATATCACCACCAATACTTCCTTCACTAAATAAAAAAGGCATCCAGGGCTGAAACCGATTTAACAACTTTGGCTTTACCTGTGGATGGGTATATAAATAATAATTAACACCATCGGCAAACCCATCGCATAACCGTTTCAACCACGCAGGGCTCTCTTTGTAAATTGAAATGGCTTGCAGAGTATCGTAAAAGAGCCGGGATCGCAAGTCATTGTATAATTTTGATTCGCCTTCTATCTCTGCCATTCGTCCAACCGCGGTGACATAATTCATTTCAACCCGCTCAAAGTCATCTTCACATTGGGCATATAAAAATCCAAACACGGCATCGGCATCGGTCTTACCGTAGATGTGTGGAATGCCCCATGTATCGCGGATGATAGTGACTTGCCTGGACTGCTTTTGCCAGCGGGTAATCTCCTCTTTGCTGAAAGGCTGGGCTGCCACTGAAACGGAGAGCAGAAAAAGAAAGAGGAAGTTCTTCATAAATTCGGAGTTAATGAGATTGAAATTTATAAAGAATTGGCGAGTTGCAAGTACCTTTAAAATAAATGCCGCATTGGTTATAAAAAACCTCCTTTCATTTCGATCGTTTAAGTAGCACCCTTTGTGGTCATCTCTTTATGCGGAGGCTGCTTCATACTCCCTCGTCAGCGTTTTTACAATCTCCCCCATCGGCCGGATGCTATGAACATGCTCAATAGCCGGACCTGCACACCATACAGTTTTATAAGTAGCTCCAAACGCTGCATGCTCCACTTTCTTCATACCCCGGTAAGCGATAATCATCTTCGCATACTTCTTAAGGGTTTTGTTGTTGTTCAAAATCCGCTCCAGCCAATTTGCTTTAGTACCCATTTGTTGAACATACGGAGTATTGATAACTGTTAAAGCGGATCCTGATAGCTTGGTCGACAGTACAATATCCTTTTCTCCATAGTCAATCATGGCTTGCTTATACTCAGGCGAGATATCCGCTTCCTCGCAGGCTATAAAGATTGTACCAATAGAGGCCCCGGCTGCTCCCCAATCCATCACTTCCTTCAAATCCTTTCCATGAGCGATGCCCCCGGCTGAGATCACGGGAATGCTACAGTTTTTGGTGAGCAATGTAACCAACTCTCTGGGTGAAATTTTACCGGCATGTCCACCTGCGCGGTTATTTACGGCAATTACTGCATCTGCGCCCTGACTTTCCACTTTCTGTGCATAAGCGAGATCGACTACATCACAAAATACTTTTATTCCTAATGGCTTGCACTGATCGATCACTTCTTTTGGGTTGCCTAACGAGGTAATGATAAAATCGACTTTCAATTCAAGCAAGGTCTTTAGTTGACTATGATACTTTGGGTTCGATTTATTGACGATCAGATTTACACCGAATGGTTTTGATGAAAATGACTTGATGTCCTTGATGGCTGTCCGCAACTCATCATCAGTGCGATAATTTAATGCTGGGAAAGCAGCAGTTACTCCATTAGTCAGTGCGGCCTTTATCATCTTTGTGTTTGAGATCAAAAACATTGGCGCCACAATTACCGGGTAATCGATGCCTAAAAGTTTATCGAGAGTAATAGCCCTCATGGATTTGTAGTCTAAATTTCAGGAAGATTGCAAAAAAGTTATGAAGTAAAAAGGGTTCTTCAAGTTCATTTCCTGAGAACTACTAACAGATTGAAAGAGTGGTGGCGAACTAGAATAAATTGAATGTCTGGCCGATACCCTATGAAATGTTTATCGTTGATTGGATATCCAACTTTTTCAAGTAGTTGCACTAAAACAGTAGATGAGTTTATAGAAATAAAACCGTTTGCCGTTGATAAAAATGAGGAAAACTTTGACAAACTCGAAATTGAATTAACAAAAATGAATTTATAGATTAGTTCTAACTTAATGCCGGTAGGCAGGTGAAAATAACACACTATGAAAACTGGAAATAAAAAGGAGATGTCGACAAAACAACCTGCCTTGCCGGCAGGCAAACGTGCAGAACTACTCAACATCTTAAAAGCACGTTTTGAGAAAAACATGAGCCGTCACAAAGGTATTGAGTGGGCTACCGTAGAGGCCAAACTGAATGCGGCCTCATGCGGAGAAAAACTATGGTCTCTCAATGAAATGGAAAGAACAGGGGGTGAACCTGATGTTGTAGGATATGATAAAAAAACAAGCACATTCATTTTTTACGATTGCTCTGCGGAAAGCCCTAATGGCCGAAGAAGTGTTTGTTACGACCCGGAAGCGCTGGAGGTGAGAAAAGAAAATAAACCAAAAAATAGTGCTTTGGGTATGGCCGCGGATATGGGAATTGAAATTTTAACAGAGCAACAATATCGCGACCTTCAGACATTTGGAAAGTTCGATACGAAAACATCAAGTTGGATAAAAACCCCGGCAGAAATTAGAAAACTCGGTGGGGCCATCTTTGCTGATTGGCGCTATGGCCACGTCTTCGTTTATCACAACGGTGCAGAATCTTACTATGCAGCCAGGGCGTTCAGAGGTTCATTAACGGTTTAAGCAAATTCAATTTAAGCGTTAAATCAAAATGCAATTTAAACCAGCAAGGATTCTGGCAGATGGATTATTTAATCTTATTCAAAAGTTTTTCAACCTCGTTCCTTAAACTTGCTCTGCCATCGTGCTGCTTCCTTTTGTTTTTGGATGGTGCCATTAGCATGAAGTTGCGACAATCTCGTATTCATTGGGCCGCGTGAAGTAAGATGATAATCGCCACATTCCTCGCAGCGATACACGGCAACTGGGCCACCCCCCAACCGATAATCAAAATGAATATGAGCTTCAATCAAAGCGTCCTCAGCGAGTTGTTCGCTCTGGTATAAACGTTTGCCGGTAAGGCACTTCTTCATGAAGGTGGATTTGGTTGAAAAGGTTTAGTAATATTACTGATTACAAGTTGCTAATCCATGAATCCACTTCACAAAGAAATACTGGGTCAAATTCAGCATCATTCGGGCAAGCCAACACAACATACCTTTCTCAACAGCTATCTGGGCAACAGTCACCCGCGTTATCCTATCAGCATCCCGATTCTGCGAAAGATTGCCAAGGAGTGGATGATGGACCATCGCGAGTTAGCAACTTCAACATTTGCTACGTTGTTAAGTAGTCTATTAAAAGGAAAATCTTCAACAGAGAAATGTATGGTTGGTATTCTTCTGGACTATGCAACTCCTGAACAACGAAAGTTTGACCCAAAATTATTTAACACTTGGCTCAACTACCTCGAAGGCTGGGCTGAAGTAGATTCACTTTGTACAGGCCGCTATTCAGATACGGAAATCCTCAGGCAATGGAATATCTGGAACCCACAACTAATTCAGTTTTCGAAAAGTAAAAACATTCATAAACGAAGGGCATCCCTGGTTCTACTTTGCTCACCCCTGCGAAAATCAGAGGATACCCGTTTAGCGGGATTGGCATTAAGAAATACAAGCAGACTTAAAGCCGAAAAGGAAATCCTGATCACTAAAGCAATTTCATGGGTGCTTCGAAATATGGTAAAGCATAATCGTTCTGCAGTCCAAAAATATTTGAAGGAAGAATCCGATTTACCAGCCATAGCGGTACGAGAAACAAGACGAGTATTAGAGACCGGAAGAAAAACCTCTGGAAAGAAAATATAATTACAGAAAAATATTATTTCGTTGCAGGAATAAACTTCACAACCTTATTAGAAATTGGCTTCACTGTTTTTAAGTAGCTATAAATCGCAACCAGATCTTCTTCCTCCATCTGTCCATACATTGTCCAGGGCATCATGCTGTTGAACTCACCCATGGCTACTGTTGGAGGCGTGTATGTTGAATCGGCATACGATTTAAATCGTTGAACAAACATTTCTTCAGTCCATGAACCAATTCCGGTTTCTTTGTCTGGCGTAATGTTCCCTGACATTACAACCGAGCCATCCGGAAATCTAAAATCACGACCACCGCCAAACATAAGTTCTGGAATAATCTGACCTTTATCTACTTTGGTGTGGCACTCAGCACAGCCGGCTGCATTGGTCATATAAGCGCCATAGGCAAGCAGGTCACTCTTTTCTGGTTTGGTCTGATGAACTGGTTTTTTCGGGATGGTATTGAGAATGAAGTTCATCGGAAAGTCCGGCTCAGAGTCTGGAACATTATTTTCACTGGCCGGAATAGAGCGCACATAAGAAATAATGCTGTAAATGTCTTCCTTATCCATGCTACCGTAATAAGGATATGGCATGAGCGGGAACATGGCCCGCCCCTCTTTAGTAACCCCGGAAGTGATAAGTCTGAATAATTCACCATCGCTATACCGGCTGATGCCAGCCGGAGTGATATTTTTTGCATAGAACACTCCTGGCATACCAACACTCTGATCAAAGCGATCCCCGCCCATGCCCAGGGTTCCTTCCATGGGCGGCCCTGCAAATTTTGACCAGTCGCGTTTAGAATGGCAATCCATACAAACGGTAACTGTATTTGCTAGGTAGCGCCCGCGATCAATCCTTTCTTTTGTATAGTCTATTTTAAGTTCCTCAGCTTCACCCACATCGGGTAAGGCTACTTTTACGTAGGTGAGTAGTCCGGCAATGGCTATAATCACGATAGCCAATAAGTATCCTGCATACTTGAGTATTTTCTTCATTGTAGGATTAGGTTTTGGGTCTACTAATATACAAAAGTATTTAGGTTCCTATTTCTGGCAGAAGCTACTAAATCCTTACCAAGGATAACTGACTAATGTCATTCTTTGATCCGATAAACATGAGTTACTTTAAGTCATACTACAAACGCTATGTTAAAACGCCTGCTGCAGATTAATCATGAATTCTGGAATCATGAACGTAGTCTCAAGGCGTTATTGATCTACTTGTCGCTATCCCTATTTGTATGGATGCCCATGCCAACCTACCGGTGGTGGGGATTCATTATCAGCGATTTTCTTTTTTATTTGATTATTCTTTCTGGTGTATTTGCAGTACTCACGCGTTGGCGCAGGCAAATCATCTTCATTACGATTGCGCTGTTAACCTGTTCTGTACGCATCATTAGTTTCTTTTCTGACAGTCAATGGATCTTACTGGCCAGCTATGCAGTTTCTATTATGTTCTTCGTGTTGCTGGGGCGCATGGTTGTCTTCCACATTTTCAAAGATGGACCTGTCAACTTCTATCGCATTCAGGGCTCGATCATTGTATTTATAATAATTGGAATCGTATATGCCTTTCTCTATACCCTCATCGAGTCATTAGTCCCTTCTTCCTTTGCCAGCACCGATTTAACACGGCCGCTTCAAACTTCCTTTTCTCAATTCCTGTATTTTAGTTTTGTTACGATGACCACCCTTGGGTATGGCGACATGATTCCGATCGGGCCTATTGCCAAATCATTTGTTATTGCACAGGGCATGATTGGTTTGTTGTACCCGGTTATTATGATTGCCCGCCTTGTTTCTATGGAAGTCGCACACAATACGGCTCATAAAAGTAATCTTCCTCACGGTTAATCGTTGACCCTGCAATGCTTAACAAGCTGTAAAAAGGTAGAGAAGTTACAAGATTTACAACTTGATCAACGCCCGCACGCTGTCTTCTGTGATCAATTCGTTCTTTGGAACGAACCAGCTGTCACAGTTCATGGACCAGACAAACCCGCTGGCCG
>DAOOCD010000095.1:0-12115 GCA_035408225.1 Cyclobacteriaceae bacterium
CTTAGGTTTTTTTCTTCGATAGTGTCTATCTCAATACCGACAGCATCGATTTGTTCTCGTGTCAGTTCAATAATATCAGTCCGTTCATCATCATGATGTTCTGACTCTGCTTCGGCTGATTTTTTATTGTTGCAAGCACCTGTTGCAGCAAGTAGCAAAATGAATGCATATATTTTTAATGTTTTCATAGTCTCTTAAATTTATTCGCTCTATTGATTAGCTGAACCAGTTAAATAATCGATGTTGATAATGGTTTGGTTGAAATTGTTTACCGTTTCTATGTAAAGAAGTTTGCTTTGAATGGCCTGAGAGGTATTCTGGATGAATTCTACATATCCTATTTCTCCCTTGCTGTAGGCAAATTCTGAAATACTTAATAACTCGTCAGCTTGTTGTAGCCCACTTGTCTCAAAATATGAGAGCGTCTTTTGCAACTTCTGTAATTGCTTTACTTGTTGATTGTATGTGGCCTTAAGGATATTGGTTGCGTTCTGAAGTTCTGTCTCCGAAACTTCCCTGTTGATTTTTGCTGCCTGAACCCGACCTTGCTGCCCATTGAAGAAAAGCGGAATGGCCAACCCGACTTCGAAACCACCACTTCGTGTTCCAGAAAAATATGAGCGTGAAATGTCCGCAGGATTGTAACCACTAACCAGAACCTGACGGTTAAAGCCAAATGTCAGATCGGGTAAGTACCTGTTTTTTTCAAATTTAAGTTGAGATGACGCTACGTTGATTTTTTGGCGTTGAAAATTCAAGACTGGATTTTGGTTAATCGCTGATGTATCCGGTAAAACTTCTGATACAAGCTTTGGTAAGTTTCCATCAACAGGCACAATCACGTCACTGGTATTCAAAAGTTTTTGCAGTTCCTGCTGATAAATGAGCAGGTCTGTCTCGGCCTGTTGCTTCAACAGTTGTACTTCCTTGAATCGATTTATAGCGGAAAGCCTTTCGAGATTAGAAGTTTCTCCTGTCTGATAGCGAATGGCTGCACGCTCTGCAAAATTTGAATAAATGCTATCCTGATAAGATAGCAGTTTTAACCGTTCCATTCCATACACAAGATGATAGTACGCCAGTCGTACTTCTTTTATCAGCTCAAGTCGTGCTACCTCTGCCGATTTTTCACTTAGCGCAGTCTGTTGTTTCAATGTTTTGGTCTGTGCCGTATAAACGGTCGGGAATGAAATCGTCTGAGATATGCCAAGGCTGTTATCAATATTTCCTCCGCTCGTGGGATCTTGTGTGAGAAGAACATTTGTCTTTTGAATATCCCAACCTGTTTTTTCCAGTGACTTGCTTTGAAGTATCCCCAGGGTAGAAAGTTTTGATTGAAGGTTATCCTTTACTGCTCGGTTAATACACTCCTCCACTGACAAGGGTTTCGTGTCTTGCGCAAGAGTTAATCCTGGAATGGATAGCAATGCAACAAATAGAATTAAACCTGGTATTGAGTTCATAGGCTTTTTTAATTTTACTTCTCTGGAAAACAAAATGTACAGGACGGGCAAAACGAGTAGTGTTAGGAGTGTTGCAGACGCCAAACCACCAATTACAACTGTAGCGAGTGGCTTTTGAACTTCCGCTCCTGCACTTGTAGAAAGAGCCATAGGAAGAAAGCCAAGGGAGGCAACCGAAGCTGTCATGATCACAGGCCGTAAGCGATCACTGGTTCCTTTTTTTACACGTTCGATAATATCTGTGATGCCTTCTTGTTTAAGCTGATTGAAATATCCAATTAGAACAATTCCGTTTAGCACTGCTACACCAAACAAAGCGATAAACCCGATTCCCGCTGAAATGCTAAAAGGCATATCACGAAACCAAAGGGCAAACACACCACCAATTGCAGAAAGAGGAATGGCCGTAAAAATGAGCAGTGTTTGCCTGAATGAATGAAACGTGAAATAGAGCAATATCAAGATCAGGATTAAAGCAACGGGCACTGCAACTGCAAGCCGCTGGTTGGCCTCACGCAAGTTTTGAAACTGGCCTCCATATGTTGTGTAATAACCTGGAGGTAACCGCAGCTTCTCATTCAGAATTTTCTCAATTTCCTCCACCGTACTTTCAACATCACGACCGCGCACGTTAAAGCCTACATAAATTCTTCTCTTTCCATTCTCGCGGCTTACCTGGGCGGGTGCATCTTTAATGGAAACATCGGCTACCTGGCTAAGAGGAACTTTATTACCTGATGGAAGTGGAATAAATAAATTTTCAATGTTGGTGATGTCTTCGCGGAGTTCCTGTTGAAGTCGAACTACAAGATCAAAACGTTTTTCGCCCTCGAAAACAACACCCGCTACGTTTCCGGCAAATGCAGTCTTAAGAATCATATTAATATCGGAGATAGTGAGTCCATATTGCGCCATTTTATCACGATTGTATTCCACAATAATTTGAGGAAGTCCGGTGACACGCTCAACTATGGGCTCACTAACACCATCAACAGGTGCAATAAGTTCAGCTATTTTGTTTGCCTCTGTTGTCAGCACATCCAGTTCATCGCCAAAAACTTTTATTGCAACATCCTGCCGGATGCCAGTCATCAGTTCATTGAATCGCATTTGCATAGGCTGTGTCACTTCCACATTCACTCCGGGCAAAACAGAAAGTGACTCCTCAATTAGCTCCTGCATTTCTTCACGACTGCTAACTCGCCACTCTTCCTTTGGTTTCATGGAAAGCATCATGTCACCCCGCTCAATCGGCATCGGGTCAGTGGGAATTTCTGCGCTTCCTATGCGGGTAACGGCCTGTTTAATTTCGGGGAACTCTTTTTTCAGAATGCCTTCGGCCATTGAGAACGTTTTTACAGTTTGCGTTAATGATGTTCCCTGCATCATGCTGATTTCTACTGTCAAGTCTCCCTCTTCGAGAGTTGGAATAAATTCTCCCCCCATTGTACTAAAGAGCCATAATGCAAAGGCCAGAAGAAGAACAGATAAACCAATGGTGACTGCTTTAAAGCGCAATGCAATTGTCAGCACTGGCGTATATATCTGATGAAAGAAGCTCATCAGCTTGTCAGAAATATTGGGCTTATGTTCGGTCTTGCGGCTCAGAAACAAAGCACTCATCATGGGTATATAGGTGAGCGAAAGAATGAAGGCACCCAGAATAGCGAATGCAACTGTTTGTGCCATTGGCTTGAACATTTTTCCTTCGATGCCTATTAGGGCAAATAGCGGAAGGTAAACGATCAGGATAATAATTTCTCCGAAGGCCGCACTGTTCCTGATCTTGGAGGCAGCCGAATAAACTTCCTCATCCATTTGTTGTGAAGACAATTTGTTCACACCTGGGTAAAGAGCTTTATTGATGGCAATCCGATGAACGATGGCTTCAACAATAATCACCGCGCCATCTACAATCAATCCGAAATCAATAGCTCCCAGGCTCATCAGGTTTCCGGATACTCCAAAAAGATTCATCATCGAAATAGCAAAGAGCATAGCCAGTGGAATAACTGACGCTACCACCAAACCTGCCCGAAGATTGCCTAGTAACAAAACAAGTATAAAGACTACGATCAAACCTCCTTCTACCAAGTTCTTCTCAACAGTTCCAATAGCTCTGCCTACAAGCTCAGTCCGGTCTATGAAAGGTTCTATCACAACACCTTCAGGAAGGGACTTTTGAATTTGTATCATCCGTTCTTTTACATTTTTGATAACATTGTTAAAGTTCTCGCCCTTCAGCATGAGTGTAATACCCGCAACCACTTCACCTTCACCATTTCGGGTTACTGCTCCATAGCGCATGGCACTTCCGAACTGCACCCTGGCTACATCGCGTACCAATACAGGAATTTCGTTTACATTTTTGATTACAATTTTCTCGATGTCCTGAAGTGATTTAACCTGACCGAGACCTCTTATAAAATAGGCACTACTCCGTTGCTCAATGTAACTGCCTCCGGTGTTCTCATTGTTTTTCTCCAATGCTTCATAGATTTCCGGAATAGAGATGTTTAACGCATTCAGCTTGTCATTATCCAATGCAATTTCATACTGCTTAACAAATCCTCCCCATCCACTTACTTCTGCAAGTCCTTCCGTTCCCGCAAGTTGCCTTCTCACTATCCAGTCCTGAATGGTTCGCAGTTCCGTTGCGGAATACTTTTCTTCAAAGCCTGGCTTTGCATGTATTACGTAATGATATATTTCACCGAGGCCTGTGGTGATCGGAGCTAATGTCAACTCCCCAAGTCCTTTCGGAATTTGAGCCTCCGCCTCTTTCAGTTTTTCACCCACTTGTTGTCTTGCCCAATAAATGTCAACGTTGTCTTTAAAAACAATTGTGATAACTGAAATTCCCGACCGCGAGATTGAGCGTTTTTCAATTACATTGGCAATATTGCTCAAAGCAAGTTCGATTGGAGCGGTAATAAATTGCTCTACTTCCTGCGCTCCGAGTGTAGGTGCTTGCGTAATTACCTGCACTTGATTATTGGTTATGTCGGGCACTGCATCGATGGGCAGTTGAGTTAATGAGTAAGAGCCCCACGCAATTAACAGCAGTGTAAAAAAGCCGATCACCAGCTTATGTTTTATGGAGTAATGAATAATCTTGTCTAACATAATAGTTATTAGAAATGATGAAGTACGACATGTCGGATTAAGTCTATTAATCCCAGATCGAAAATCACGGCCATTTTATGTATTAAAATGTCTATTGCCGCTCTGAACCCAGAGTGATTTTTTATCTAGCGCACAGCGCAACAGTAAAATGAAATGATTGATTATAAGGGAATGACTGAACTGTCATTCTCGCAGATTATTCAAGCAAGCTTAGGCGGTTGCCAGATAGAATGGTTTTCGTTCGAAACAGGATTTTCGAAATACAAAGAGAGTTGCTTTGTGTTGTGTGCAAAAGCAGAGAACTCCTGACTAGTTAATGTGTTCAATTGAGCGTGAGCGGCACAGCAGGCACAAATACAGAAAGGTGTACAAAAATCCTGCTCTGAAGTGTTATGGTCGTGGCTACCATTGTCTACAAAAGTGATTCCGGTCTTCTTCTCATCTATGCACGTCTCCCTGTCGCTGCACGGATAAACCGCCAGGAAAAGGACATGTAGTGCGAATAAGAGTTGAATCACTTTCACGATGCAAAATTAAACGAAAAAACAATGCAATAGGGTTGCAACATACCAAATCGCTAAAAATAGCTTGAAAATCCAAACTGAAATCCGGCAGTTTTAGATGGAGGATTTCCTAAAATGTCAGTTTGCCAGGCATATCGGTAATTTAAACGAACAACGGTTTGTGATGTAGGTCGCCAGCTAAGTCCTGGCACAACTGATAGAATGTCTTCGTAAATGTTGTCTCCTGATTCTAAAAATTCACCTTTATTCCAATCTACATACTCAAAACGACAAACGGCATTTACCACGGAGCCTTCAAAATCGAAAATGCTTCTTCGCAAAACTGGTTGAACCACATCAAAGAAACCACCCCACTGTTTATCACCATATTGCTGACTGTAGGTGGAGGGCACATCAATGGTTGTGAAAGACCATTCGGAATTCAAGTAGGTACCTGTTGGTAAAACGGTATTGAAATCAATTGCTAATGTATGATGATTTCGTTTTTCATCCAATGTCAATCCATCTTCTTGAAATTTATTATATACTCCGCCCATATAGGAAACTCCGATTTCTCCAAAACGTTTATTGCGTATCGCTACTTTAGCTGTTAACAGGGGTATACCGTTAAAACTTTCTTCAAACCTGTCCCTGTTTAATTTTGAAGCAGGAAGAAATGTTTTGTTCTCACTGTTGCTAATAATCTGATCATCGAATCCATTAGTGAGATACGTTTCATAGGCATATACCCAATTTCCTTTATACAGTTTGCCATACAAGCCAAAGCCTACATTGCTCCACGTAGCAGGCAGCAACTGAGTAGCCGAAATCGGGCGATCAATAAACTCCCACTTAGGCCCATCGTGGTTTTGATTGAATGCGCCAATGGGATTCATGACAATACCTCCTCTGAAATTGAGCAAGGGATGAAATTCAAAATCAACTGACGCAAATTCAATATTTATTTCCTTGGTGCCGCCCTCAAATTCTATTTCTGACAGGAACTTTATTCGTCTTGAAATACCTGACGCAATAAACAGCGTGAGTCGCCTCATTTGAAACTGATGTCCATCGCTTACCCCATCAGTGCCCAGGTGTTGCCAGTTGGCTTCTACATACCCTCCAACCGCAACAGCCTGTTTACTAACAGACAGAAACGGTCGGTTATAGACCGCGTCCATATTGAGAAGTAGTTTGGATGTGTCTTGTTGTGTTCTTTTGAACAACGTAGAATCTACCTGTGCATTCACTGATAAACTCATGATCACTGTTGAAATGATTATTAAGAAACTTTTTTTCATGATTGGCGCAGGTCAATGGTGATGGTATCGGTTTGTACACGGATGGGAAAAACACGAAGGTTCCTTTCCGCTGGCCCATTACTTACAGCGCCTTTATTGGTAAATTCACTTCCATGACTTGGACAGTGCAGGGAATCGCCTGATGCCTGTAACTCTGCTCCCTGATGTGTACATTTCATCCAAAGGGCACTGTATTCGTTATCAGAAAATCGGTACAAGTAAATTGGAAATTCCAGCTTGTCGTTTTGAATAATGATGTACTGACGTAGGAGAGTCTGTTCTTTTTTTAGGTAAGTAAACTCCGACTTTGACACATTGATACCTGTTTCATCTATGACACCGCTTGTATAATGAGTTGCCTGACAACTGGAAATTAATAGCGGAATCAACCCTCCACTCACACAGGTGTTACAAGTTTGCTTGATAAAGGTACGTCTGTTCATGACTATAAACTTTCGAGAAAGTGAATGAGTTTTGTCTTTTCGTCAGCGGTTAGCGACTGATAATTATTTCTTATTTGATTAGCCTCTCCACCATGAAGCAAAATAGCTTCGTCAATACTTCTGGCTCTTCCATCGTGCATCAAAAAGTATTGGCCCCCTTGCGAATTCTTTGAAAGTCCCAAACCCCATAGTGGCGGTGTTCGCCATTCATAGGTTTTAGCAGAGCCTTCGGTATATCCATCATCAAGCGTTGTTCCCATATCATGTAACAATAAGTCACTGTATGGATAAAAAGCTTTATTGGCGATGGCGGCAATAGGTGAGTTCCCCGTTTTCATTTCAGGGCGATGACATTTTGAGCAACCAATGGTGGTAAACAATTGCTTTCCATCCAGAATGGAATTGCTTTCAGGTCGCGGTGCGGGTGCCTTAAGTGTTTTTAAATAGAAGACCACATCGTTAATGGTTTGATTGGAAACTTCCGGATCAAACGTCAATCCCGAATGCGTATCAACGGGTTCGAAGCTGGAAGTTATTCCTATATCCTGATTGTAAGCCGATGCCGTTTGTTGAAGTAGATTGTAAGTGGCACCTTTTTTCCCGAACCTGCCTATATACTTACCATTTTGTGGTACACTGTTTGGTCGCTCGGCTACATATTCCTTCAGGCTAATCCAGTTGGGTACACCACTGATGCCGTCTCCATCACTATCATCGGGGTCAGCCCAGGCTAAGATTTCAGCATCATTCACGGCATCAATAAAACCAAGACCGGTATTGGCGGGTGGCGTAAAACTGGAGAAGGTTGCATTTTGTGGAATTATTTCCGGTGTGAAACCGGGAATTGCCCGGTGTTGAAGTTGGGGGCCACCAACATCGAGGTATTGATTCCCGTTTTCATCGGTTTGTCCGAATCGCGTAAGGGTAGTAAAAGGATGGCCCTTACCATCTCCTGGATGACAGCTACCACAGGATGTGGCAACAAACAATGGCCCTAAGCCATTTTGCGAAGTGAAGATTTCAGCATTAAAGGCAGCATCGCCTTTCAGGAACTGAAGATTTTCTGCTTCAGTAAGCCCCGCCACAGGCCCATCTAAAATGTCAAATTCCGCGGGGGTTCCAGGTTCAAAGGCCTCACAAGCACTTACAATTAGCAGGGTAAAAAGCAACGTTTTATTGTTCATGCTTTAAAAATACGATTACTATAAATAATATGTTAGACTAATCTAATATTTTAATTTTAGAGAATTAACAAAAAGCTTTAATTTTCCTGAAAATGCAGAAATGGGTACGCTAACCGAGGAGAATTATATTAAGTCGATTTACTCGCTTTCACTGGCTACGGGTGAGGTATTTGTATCGGAACTGGCCAAAAAGCTAGAAGTGAAGTTACCCACTGTAAACAGCATGATAAAAAAATTGGCAACCAAGAAGCTGGTGGCCTATGCGCCTTACCAGGGCATAAAACTGACTGAAAAAGGAAAAAGGGAAGCCTTAGGCATTATTCGTAAACACAGACTGGCCGAATTATTTCTGGTAAAAGTGATGGGACTTGGTTGGGAAGAAGTGCATGAAATAGCCGAGCAATTAGAACACGTAAACTCCGAACGGTTCTACAACCGAATGGATGAATTGCTAAACTATCCAAAAGCAGACCCTCATGGCGAGCCGATACCAGATACTCATGGTAAAATTCCTACGGAGAAAAGAACTCCGCTTAGCGCGCATAAAGAAGGGAAGAAAGTAAAGGTTATTGCTGTATCGGTCGATCAAAAATCATTTCTCGATCACTTAAACGCAAAAGGGTTACAGATTGGTGATACCATCATGATCGTGAAGCGTGAATTATTTGATGGCTCTGTGACTATCCTAAAATCACAGAAAGAAATAGTTCTCAGTCATCAGGTTTCCGAAAATATCCTGGTATCAGGTGATGAAATTTAATTTGTTCAAGATTGATAAGGGTTCAATCTTTTGGTCAGTTCCGGAATTTTTGAAGACGCTTATGAGTTTGTTTCAATGCAGCACCAAAAATTTTTAAGCGTTATAGATCAATCACAAATCAATTCTAAAATTTGGATTCTGATACCAGTCCTTTTCGATCTTTGTCTGAAACACAATATGGTATGCTCTTTCGAACAATTCATCGAAAGTAAGTATATCAATATTTCTTGTATTTCGTCTGAACCGCTCAAAGGTTTCGCTCTTTAAAATATTATCAATGTTTGAATTGTGAGGAAACTCCTCATGGCGATTTCCAATAATAAATACAGTTTTACAATCAAGAGTTCGAACTTCGTTTTGATCAATTATGATTTTATCTGAAAGAATGTCTTTTGATTTGTGATTTTTGTCCCAATCAAATTTTTGAGCCAAGCATTGGCTAATACCGTTTATAAAGTCAGAGGAGAACGCCCAAGTGTTAGTACGAGAGCCATCTCCAGCTCTCTTCTCCATTTTAAATATCTTTGTCCCCGATGTCTTTAACTCAATCAATGTTGTATATGCTGAAAGACCAAGAATGTCGCCTTCAGGACTTCCTTTACCTTCGGTATTGTTGATTCCTAAGTCGGCTTCATGAATAAACTCTTTAATAAACTTAACATCAACATTAAGGCCAAGGAGCCAGTCATTCGTTTTCAGAAAGTGATGCCACACTGCTTCATCACCCTTGAGATTATAAAACCCTTTGTATACATCAATGGCATTTCCTCCTTCAACAAATTCGTTTTTCAGTAATTTCAAAAAACGTTGAATAGTTCTTTTTCGACTATTATTGAATATCTCCTTTAATGAGTTGTCACTTAAATTAGAAGTTCTAACCAATTCAACTATTTCAGACACCTTCTCTTGATCTGTTTTATTGTCGAATTCTAGTAAATATGCATCTCTGTGAATTACCCTAAATGAGTCATCAAATTCACCTAGATCGATTGTTTCTTTGAACTGCCCTAAAAACCCGATTAGTCTCCAAAACTTTTCAGCATCTTCAGAATCACTGAAACCCACTATTAAATCCTTATTATTTTGTCGAGTTACTAAATTATTGTCTTTATCAATTTTTTTAAAAGTTGGTCTAGGAATGTATTTACCTTGATTCTTGGATTTATAAAATGCTAACTCGCAAACTGTCTTAACCCTTGGGTTATCAATCAGTATAAAGCCTTTATACTTAGTACCCAACTTATCTTCAATGTAACAATTTGTTTGATCGTAGTTTTCCTTAATCTCGATACTCGATAAATCATGTGAGATATTGAAATAGTTATCAAAAGCAGATCCCGCAACTATCATCTTACAGAAATTTCTTCATTTACGACATCATATCGATACTTAACAATTTCTCCAGAAATGATTAGATGAATGGCTTGCTCAATAATATCAATTGGTGCGATAAACCATTCCCGTGGAGTATATCTCTTTCCATCCTTGCCGAAAACATCTATATTCAAGCAAGCTGATCCAAAGAAGTTGTGAATTAATAGTTCAAACTTTTGAGGATTCATATTGTAGCACTTGTATGCCATCACAATCCGTACATCCGCCATTAGATACGTTGGCTCCTGGTTCGCGTTTCTTACTCTCTCTTCAACATCTACTTTTGAAAATCCAATTTTGTATAGGTTTTTGATCTCTTTGATTTCAGGCTTATCACTTTTTGATTTCAAAATATAAATGAATCCTGCCTCCTCATCTTCATTTGTTATCCCACTAAAACCATCAAGTAACTTTTCCTCGTGCTCAGTAACCCGTCTACCATCCTTATACAATTCAGCAGCAAGTGAACGCAGAAGCATATCAGACTCAGTGCCATTTTCAAAAATGCATCTTAGCCTGGCATTCACCTTTCCGTTTTTATCTGCTTCCTTGTCGCCAACATTAGCTACATATAACAAGACTCCCTTTAATACGAAAAAATATCCTTCTCCAATTTGCTGTTCATTTCTGAATGGATAGAGTTTTCGTTTTCCATTTGCCAAATCAGTTTGGCATTGAATGAATTTCTCCTCGAAGTCCTTGAAATCCTTACAGGGCTTTCTTTGAGCAATATAGTCAGGCATGGTTGTCTCCTTGGGCACATGATTGAAATCGAAAAGTCCCTGAGAGTCATCACCTAATAAACCAAGTGCATCATCATTTAAAATGTCATCTAATGAATTGATGCTCTTGGGAACATAATTCAGCAAACCAAATTTATCATGCGCTTTAAGTGCTTCAGCTTTTGCCGGATTCTCTCTTAATGATTTTAGTCGTGAATACAATTGATGTTCCTGAATGCCCCCGCCTTGTTCTGGTTCGCGCTTATTCCTTTCAAAAAAATCAGTAATCTCTTTAAATGAGGCGACAAGCCTTTCATCTTCATTCCTTATAGGAGAAGCAGTTGGCTTAACATTTAACAAGCCTAATGGATCGTTATCAAATATTTCCTTAAGCTTTTTATTCTTATCCATTTTGAGCTTTACGCTTTTGGTCTTTTAAGAATATAATTGCCTCGGCCATCCTTCGCTCAAGCGGATCGGTTGATTGAAGGCTTGGCTCCTTTTTGAACGTCTTTACAAAGTCATTAATTTTTGGCCAAAGTAGCATTGCTTCCTCAAGTGTCATTTGAATACGTGTTGCTTCAATTACATCTTGAATTACCTTCAATACTTTTGTTGTTACAGACTTTGACAAAATTTCAAAAGCTTTTTGAAAAGGGTTAATTCTATCTATCAAGTCGATGTGCAAATCGTCAATGTTTACAAATTGACCTGCCATTCTGATAAATCGTTTATCGCCAACTTCTTTCAGTTCCCCATACTTCACAACTGAATCTAACACTACATGCTGTCGCACTTCCTCAATCTCTTCCTCTGACAATTCTGGGTATTTAATCTGAATGATTTTTGGGATTAAAACTTTATTGATAACCTCTGGATCAACATTGCCAGGCATAGCCTTTAACATAGTATCGTCCTGGAGGATGGTTGCCTTTAAATCGTTTAGGTCGGATTCAATTATTTCCCGAACTCGTTTTGAGCTAGGTGTTTTAAATCCTCTTACCTTTATTTCCCCTGGTTCTGCTTTATCATCATCAGAAAGTTTTGTTTTAAACTTAAAATTAGGAGCTAGTACTTGCTCCATCAATAATGATGCTGTTATCGCCTTCAGCATATTGTTTACAGAAAGCTTTACGAGATCATCATCTGCATCTGGCTGCGCGATAAGATTTGTAAACTGAGCATGTGACTTGTTATTACTATCCCGTGTAGCTCGTCCGATGATTTGGACTATCTCTG
>DAOOCD010000096.1:0-1705 GCA_035408225.1 Cyclobacteriaceae bacterium
CTCTCATCGGCCTGGCAAAAGGAAATAGAAGATATGCAGAAAAAGGTAGATGAACTTTACAGAATTTATCAGGCAGAGCAAGTGCTTCTGACCGAAGAAATGAAGCAGGAGCGCCTGGATGAGATAAAGAAAAAGGAGACGGAGCTTAAGGATTATCAGAAAAAGGTTTTTGGTTTTGGAGGTTTGTTTTTTTTGAAAAAACAAGAATTGATTAAACCTTTGCAGGACAAGGTGTTTGATGCCGTAGAGAAAGTGTGTAAGGCAAATCGGCTAGCTATTTTGTTCGATAAGTCAGGTGAATTGGTAATGGTATATACAGATCCACGGCATGATTACACCGATTTTGTATTAGAAGAATTAGGGTTAGGAGACCCCAACGATAAAGTCAAATAAATAAACTAAAAATGAGAACACTTTTTTTACTTCTGTTTTGTGTTGTGGCAGTAAGTGCCCAAGCCCAGGAAACGCAAAAGATCGGCTTTGCCGATTGGCAATATATTTTCAGCCAGCTGCCAGAAACCAAGCAAATCGAAAATGAACTTAAGACACACGGTACTCAATTGGAAAACCAATTGAAAGCCAAGAGTCAGGAACTTGAAGCTAAGTATAAGGCTTATCAGGCAATGCCGGTAACTACACCCGATGCTATTCGTGCTGATAAGGAAAGAGAATTGCAAGGCATGCAGGAAAGCATTCAGAAATTTCAACAGGATGCCGAAACTTCTTTACGCAACAAGCAAACTTCGTTGATGGAACCTGTTTTCAAAAAAGTGGGCAAGGCCATTGAAGATGTTGCTAAAGAAAACGCCTATACATTCATTATCAATCCGCAATCCATGAGCAGTGGAGAGGACATTCTTCTTTACTCGGATGAAAAGTATAACATTTCAAACCTGGTTTTGAAAAAATTGGGGATCACCCCTAAGCCTGCAGAGGCCGTTAATAAATAAGGGATTGAATAATACCTTTAAAGCCCCGATTATTTCGGGGCTTTTTGTTTTCCGTACCCGCCACCACCAGGTGTTTCAATAACAATCCGATCGCCCACATTTGCTGTTGTGCTATCCAAACCACTCAATTCGATTGTTTGACCTTGGGCAGTTATCAATTTTTGTTTCCCTCTTTTCCCTGCTGTGCCTCCCGCCAAACCATAGGGCTCTTCAATCCGATGCTGTGAAAGAATGTTTACCTCTACTTTTTCTTTAAACAGAATCTCTCGAATCACACCCTCTCCACCCTTCCATTTTCCCTTCCCTCCAGAATCCTTCCTGATCTCAAATCTTTCCAATCGTACCGGATACCGAAGCTCCAGTATTTCAGGGTCTGTAATGCGTGTATTCGTCATGTGCGAGTGAATTGCATCTGTGCCATTGAACCCGGGGCCCGCACCTGTTCCGCCACAGATTGTCTCGTAAAATCCGAACCGATCGTTGCCAAATAAAAAATTATTCATCGTCCCCTGGCTACACGCGGCAAGCCCAAGAGCCTTAAGCAAAGTGTCGGTAAGCCGTTGGCTTACTTCTGTATTACCACCCACAACCGCGGGTAATTTTTCTTTACTAAAATCCGGATTCAACAACCCAAGTGGCAGAATAACTTTTACAGGATCCATAAGTCCTTCATTCATCGCTATTGGCTGATTCACCCATAGCCGAAGCACATATAGAATCACACTTTGAACAATGGCTTTCGTTGCATTCAGATT
>DAOOCD010000096.1:1805-4265 GCA_035408225.1 Cyclobacteriaceae bacterium
AGCGTCTCCCAGATTTACAGCGGCTAAAGCTCCATTTAAGTCAGCCATATTTTCTTCAGGCAAACGTGTTGGGTATTGACCCGATGTAAAAATTTTTCTAATCGCTTTCCATTGAGCCTTTCCTTTCTTAACCAGGAGTGTTGGCGTAATAATAACTCCCTCTTCATCCAATGATCGGGCATTCGCAGGCATCGAGCCCGGTTTTTTCCCTCCAATCTCTGCGTGGTGTGCCCGGGTAGCAACATAACCAACTAATTTTTTCTTGAAGTAGACAGGTTTAATTAATGTGACATCAGGCAAATGAGATCCGCCAAATGCCGGATGATTAGTTATAACCACATCACCCTCTTGCATGGTGAGCACCTTGGCCACCTCCCTAACACAAACACCCATGCTTCCCAAATGAACTGGAATATGAGGCGCATTAACAACGAGGTAACCCTGTGAATCCATCATGGCACACGAGAAATCCAGTCGCTCTTTTACATTTACGGAAAAAGAGGTTCGCTGTAAAAGGGCACCCATCTCCTGGGCAATAGCTGTAAAGCGGTTGCTAAATAATTCAAGGGCCGCTTCATGCGAATGTGCATTTTTAACAATTTTTTTCTTTCCAACGAATTTAAGAAGACCATGATTTTGTTTGTCCAGATGGAAGATCCAGTTTGAATCGACCACAGTTGTTGAATTCTCACTTACCAGAAGGCAGGGACCGGTTATTGCAGCTCCAGGCTTAAAGGACTCCCATCGATAAACATTTATTTTTCTCCACTGGCCATTGACAAATAGATTAGTTTGCTGTGCCGGTTGAGGTTTATATAATTTGTTTTTGGATTTTTTTTCTTCAGATGAATACCCCCGAACAGAAACAATTGTTCGAATGGACTCAACTTCGATTTCCCGATCCGAAAGCCAATGTCCATAAATAGCCTGATACTTTTTTTTGAATTCTTTTTTTAGATTTCTTCCTGCCTTATATGTTGTTTCTATGGAACTCTCCTGGCCTTTAAATCTTATAAACACCAGATTTTTCTCCAATTGAATTCCCGTTTTTCCGTATCCATCTTGCTTTAGTTTGCTTACCCCTTTTTGGTAGAGCTCAAGGAAAACTTTTTCAAGATCATCTACGATCACAGAAAAATTCTGTAGCAGAAGTTTTTCTTCGAAATGTTCAATTCTTGCATGTCCAATTCCATAGGCACTAAGTAGCCCTGCATCATAGGGTATGAGAATTTTCTTCATCTCTAATAGCTCAGCCAGAGCACACGCATGCTGACCGCCCGCTCCACCAAAGCTTAGCAATGTGTATTCAGCCGGATCGTGCCCTTGTTGAACGGAAACTTTTTTAATAGCTTCTGCCATTTTCTCATTCGCGATTTGGATTAAAGACTCCAGCGCGGATTCCCTGGAGGGTGTTTTCCCGGTAGAGGTTTTAATCTTTTTGATGAGTTGAATGAGTGCAGTTTCCGATTTCTCTTTGTAAAGCGGAATTGAAAAATAGGTTGAGTCGGCACGGCCTAGCAATAGATTTACATCAGTTATTGTTAGCGGTCCACCACTTCCATAACAAGCCGGCCCGGGCGAAGCTCCGGCACTGTGTGGTCCCACGGTAAGTTTATACCCATCAAAATCACAAATAGAGCCACCTCCGGCAGCTATAGTTTCAATCGCTAAGGACGGTGAAAGAATCTTTACTTCGCCAACTTTAGATTCGTATCGATAAGCATACTGTTTATCATAGAGGGAGACATCAGTACTAGTCCCACCCATATCAAAAGTAATAATCTGATTTATTCCCGAAAGGGAAGCTGCAGTTGCTGCACCCACAACACCACCAGCCGGTCCGCTTAGTAAACTATCTTTTGGATAAAAACTGAGGGCATCAACTAACCCGCCAGCACTGGTCATAATTTTAATTTTCGCCCTTGATATGCCTTGTTCAATATTGGAAATGTAACGGTTAATAATCGGAGCCAGATAGGCATTGGCCACAGCAGTTTCAGCGCGAGGTAAAATTTTTATTTGCCCCGAAATCTCATAAGAGGCAGTAACAAATGCCTGGCTTTTGATCAAATAGTCTTTGATAAATTTTTCATGACTGGGATTCTTGTAGCTGTTGAGAAAAGCGATAGCAACTGAATCACAATTCGATTTTTTAATTTCCTTAGCAATGTTTTCAGCCTCTTCTGCTGAAAGCGATTTTAATATGTGGCCATCGGACTCAATTCGTTCATCTACTTCAATGACGGTAGTGTAAAGAGGACTCTCTTTAATTATTTCCAAAGCAAACAAATCACTGCGCTGTTGATTGCCGATAGAAAGGAGATCTTTGAATCCTTTTGTTATCAGCAGAGCAGTACGAGCCCCTTTACGTTCCAGCAAGGCATTGGTGCCACGCGTAGAACCAAGTTTCATTTCGATGGCAGGGAAGGATTTACCGAAACCAGTTTCGGTAATAATTCG
>DAOOCD010000096.1:4365-8375 GCA_035408225.1 Cyclobacteriaceae bacterium
TCAACCCAGATTTTCCAGGAATCCATTTATTTAATAGTAAGCACGATTTGTTTCCTGGTCATACGAATTCCAAGGGCTTTTATGAACTCCGTAGAACCATCAGGATGTTCGCGTGTAATTGGTTTGGTATAGAGTAGGGAGTCAGGTCCCATTTTTTGAATATTATCACTACCCTGACCTGAAGCATACGCTTCAAAAATTTGTCTTTCGACAGCTCGTAATTTCAGGTTGCTTTCCTGCAGAGCCACAATCTCTACCTGATAGACCTGACTAATCGAATCAAGAAAGGGTTGATTGCTAAGTGTTTTATCTTCCCGTAAGATAACAGCGGCTAATTGTTGGCCGTATCGGATGGCCGCCTCTGTTACCTCAGCATCTGTTACTTTTTTAATCTCATGTGTCGCCATGTCCTCCTTAATCTTTTTACGTTGGTCATCAGTTAGTGAGCCAGTGCAGGAGCTAATCAAAAACAATAGGAGAGAAAGCGCGTATTTCATAGGATAAGCAATTCAACGTTAAAGGTAAAAACTATCGTGTTCAGTGCGTACAAAGGTAGCCGGGTAAGCCAGTGATTTTATTAACTTTGCAGCCTTGTTTTAAATTATGATTGAAAAGTTAATAGAAATAAAGAACCGTTTTGAGGAAGTAGGCCAGCTTTTGGGGCAACCAGAAACTGTAAAGGACCAAAAGAAATTCCAGCAGTTAAGCAAGGAATACAGGGATCTGGAAAAGGTGGTAATTAAGTACAATCAATATCAGGCAGCGTTGGATGGCGTGAAGCATGCCAAAGAAATATTGCATAAAGAAAAGGATGCGGAGTTTCGGGAACTGGCCAAAATGGAATTGGAGGAACTGGAGCCAAAATGCGAGGCATTGGAGGCGGAGATCAAAGAGCTGTTGATGCCTAAAGATCCCAACGATGACAAGAACTGTATTTTGGAAATCCGGGCTGGTACTGGGGGAGATGAAGCTGCAATTTTTGCTGGCGACCTGTGGCGTATGTACCAGCGCTTCTGCGATCGAAGAGGGTTTAAAATGTCTGTACTGGATATTACGGAAGGCACTGCAGGGGGATATAAGGAAGTTATCAGCAGTATAGAGGGAGAAGGGGCTTATGGAATTTTTAAATATGAGTCTGGGGTGCATCGCGTGCAGCGTGTACCAGACACTGAAACACAAGGCCGTGTGCATACTTCAGCTGCATCGGTAGTGGTTTTACCCGAAGCCGAGGAAGTGGATGTGGAGATCAACCCTGCTGATATAGAAGTAATCACTTCACGTTCGGGCGGAGCAGGTGGGCAGAACGTAAACAAAGTGGAAACGAAAGTTCAAATGACCCATAAGCCTACCGGCATTGTTATTACTTGTCAGGTAGAGCGCTCCCAGCACGGCAACCGTGCCCGCGCCCTGGTTATGTTGCGGGCCAAACTTTATGAACGTGAACTTGAAAAAAAGCAAGCCGAGGTAGGGGCTTCACGAAAAAGTCAGGTGCGCAGTGGCGATCGTTCAGAAAAGATTCGCACGTATAACTATCCCCAGAGCCGGGTTACTGATCACCGGATTGGCTATACACAACACAACCTCCCCGCAGTGATGAACGGAGAGGTTGATGAGTTTATTAATCAGCTTAAGATTGCAGAAACGGCTGAGAAGATGACGAACAGTTCTAATTAATTCTAGTCCTTATCCGCTTCATCCGCTTGCTTTATTTGCTCATCCAGAATTTTATCGATGATATCCATCTGGCGCTTGTCAATTGTCTGATCTGTTTTAGCCTGCTTTTTCATGAAGCGAAACATGGCGTTCTTTTTAATTTCATAGGCCATAAAAACAGTGTACTTGTTTTCTTTCTTATTGAAATATTTCTCTTCGCCAATCTTCCGTAAATCAGCAATGTTAGTATTCATCACCTGTCTCACCAGGCTTTGAAATTTATCAGCTACATCAGCAGCATTGGCATTTTCGGTTTGACCGAGATATTGATCAGCAACCTGCTTCATAGTTGTATTTACCTGACCCGCCAGCTGGGCTTTAGCCTCAATATCAGCCTTGCCACGAGCAATGTTGTCCTGCGAACTTTCACCTTTGCCGGTAGAGCGGAAAAAGCGATTATTGGATTCATAGGCATTCCCCCGGAAGGGCTCTTTGACCTTTTGCCCAAAGGGACTGGAACCACAGGCTGTAAGCACTAATGCGATAACAATGGTTGAAATAAGCTTTGTTTTCATAATGAATGTTTTTAACAAAATGAGGATAGTATTCCCTACTGCCAAATTAGTAAAAATTGTGCCAGAGTTTATACCAGATGGCCGCGGATAATTAATTGCCATCGAAATGCCCATTTCCATTTCAAAGAAAATTCGGTGATTCCAGCTTTGTAAAGAATGTCATTAAGCTCAGTCTTTGAGAAAGCCCTGAGAACAGACAATGGGGCATCGAACTTTACCATAGCAGAACGAGAGAAAAGTTGTGTTAAAATTTTAATAGCATGATATGCCAGAGGATGCCGGTGAATATCATTCATAATAATAAACACTGATTGTTTCTTTAATGAGGAAAATAGAGAGACCAAATCAGCATCTTCGAAGTGGTGCATAAAAAGAGTAGCTAACACGATGTCAAATTTTTGCTCTTTAAATTCCTGCGAAAAAACACTTACAGATTGAAATGAGATGTTGCTATACTCTTTCGAATGTTTTTTTGCGTAATCCACAATATGGGAATTGGCATCAACTCCCATTAGCACAACGTTTCTGTTTTCTTTCGCAGCCAGTCGGGATACTATTCGTAGCATCTCCCCACTGCCGCAACCGAGGTCTGCAATTCGGAGGGGTTGTTTTTTCGGAATTGTTTTCCAGATTGATTTTATTGCCTGAAGGGTAACAACATTCCCACCTAACCACTGATTAATGAAATCTAATTCCCGCAAGGTTTGATCTACCACTTCGCCATGGCAATCCAGATCATCCATAATCTCTGCACCTACTGAACGAGAGGAAAAATCAACACGAACTGAATTCTTCATGTCAGTGATTTTGAATTTCCAGAACCATGCTTTCGAGGGTAAGCCCGGGGCCGAAAGCAAAACTTAAAATTTTCTTCCCACCGTTCACACCATTTAGATTTTTGATGATTTCATGTAACACAAATAATACAGTGGGTGACGACATATTTCCATAATTTTTAAGCACCTCATAACTGGCTTGGTTCTGGGCTTTGGTTAATCCAAGTTCTTGCTCAATTACCTCCAGAATTTTCTTTCCACCGGGATGAATAGCGAAATAAGTAATGTCGGAAAGCTGATTCGAAATCCGGCCGAGTAGCGAATTGGTTAGATTTTTTATTCCGCTACGAATGACCTCAGGCACATACGAAGATAAGCGCATTTCGAACCCCAGGTCTCCAACGGTCCAGGCCATTTCTTGTTCGGCCTCCGGGGCTAAATCGCAATAGAAACTTACTGGTTTAAGGTTTAAGCCCTTGCGGGGCATTCCTTCGATAAGCAACGCAGCCGAGCCATCAGCAAATAGTGCATTCGCAAGCAGATTGTCTTCAGTTGCCTCTTTTTGAAAGTGAATGCTGCATAGCTCTGTGCAAACAACCAGAACTTTCGCATTCGTATTTGATTGACATATAGTATCGGCAAGTTTGATTGCGTTAAAAGCCGCATAACAACCCATGAAATTTATGCAAATCCTCTCAACGTTAGTAGAAAGTTTTAATGATTTAACCAAGTCAATATCTAAACCGGGAGCGTACATGCCTGTACAACTCACAACAATTAAATGAGTAATTGAATTATAGGCAAGTGAATCTACCTTGTCCACACACTTGGTTATTGCGGCTACGCTTAATGCAATGGACTTTTCTCTAAATAACTCAAGTCTGCGCCTTGTAGAAGGAAAAGGTTCCAGATCGTGTGTGTTGCTATAAAAATCAAACCCTTCTTTTTTTCCGTAATCATCAATAACCGAGTATCGGGTTTCAATTCCTGAAGCCCTGAAGATAGC
>DAOOCD010000096.1:8475-12008 GCA_035408225.1 Cyclobacteriaceae bacterium
CGTAATCATCAATAACCGAGTATCGGGTTTCAATTCCTGAAGCCCTGAAGATAGCCTTGAGTTTACGGGCATCATCCTCAGCTAATTGCATAGCGCGCACCATGAAATCTGCTAAGGCTGGTTGGCTTACCTTATTTGAAGGATTGGCCGTTCCGATGGCCGTTATAAAACTCATACATCAAGTATAACAAAAACCTACCCATATTGATTTAAACAATATTGAATTCATTATCTTGATCAGCTAATATTTTCCCATTTCAATGTTTTCCCGTTCTGCCTGGCTTCATCTGCGCATCCCCTTTTCTTTCTTTCTGATGCCGGTATATATTTTTGCGCTTGGTATTTCACCCAACCTTGGCGAAAGCCGCTTACTTTGGTCATTTGTGATTATCCATTTATTCTTGTACCCGGCAAGCAATGGTTTCAACAGCTATTTTGATAAGGATGAAAAAAGTATTGGTGGGCTTAAAAATCCGCCTCCTGTAACCAAAGGACTTTATTATTTATCCCTTCTCTTTGATGGATTTGCCATCGTACTTGGCTTTTTAAAGATAAGTATGCTCTTTGCTATGTTGCTATTAGTCTACGGACTGGTGTCAAAAGCCTACAGTCATCCATCCGTTCGGTTAAAGAAATTTCCGATAGCGGGCTGGCTTACTGTAGGACTATTTCAAGGCTTCTTCACCTTTATTATGTGCTATATAGGTATCAATAATTATGGTCTTGAAAATGTGGGAAGCTCACGGGTATTAGTACCCGCTATTCTTTCAAGTATAATTCTGTTGGGCACTTACCCGATGACACAGATTTACCAACATGATGAAGATGCAACACGTGGCGACAAAACAATCAGTTTAATGCTTGGTATCAGGGGTACTTTTATATTCGTGTTAATCGTATTCACACTTGCCGCAGCAGGCTATGTAACATACTTTTATTCTTTCTACTCCTTATGGTTTGGCCAAGTATTCCTGCTGGCGCTTTCTCCTGTTGTTGCCTTTTTTCTGATTTGGTTTTATCGGGTTTGGAACGATCCAGCGAAAGCAAATTTCGCCAATACGATGTGGCTTAATTTTCTTTCAGCTCTTTGCCTCAATGCATTTTTTGTCTGGTTTTTTTTAGAGACCAGTCACATTTTGCAGTTGTGAATAGGATCAATTTGTTTAATTATTTAGATAATAAGTATTACAAGTTCAAGTTTATGTAATATATGCGTAAGCAAACAATACTTTTAGCCACTACTGTTCAAACCCTTAAAAGTAATATTCTTAACTATAACGGAAATTACCAGGCCTCACAAGTTAATACCCTTGTTACAAGTTATGGCTATTAAACTCACTAAAGGAGCAAGCTGCGTAAGCCTGCTCCTTCTTTTATTTTTGGCAACAACAGCTTTTAACTGCGAGGGTGAAAAGGAGCCGGAGTTTATTATGATGGACTTTGTTCTGCCATTTACAATAACGCCAACCGATGCTAATTTTTCTTTGGGCGATACTCTGTGGGTAGAAGCGGCCTTTTCAGAAAAACTGGAAGAGTATAATTCCAAAGTATATTACGATATAAAGGATTTTGATTTTCAATCAAAAATTTTGCTTTTTGAACTAACGAACCCTAACCTTGATTTGTCCTATCAGCCCAGTGCTGTTGACTTTTTCCATTTTATTCCGGTTGTTGGCACAATACCTTTTATAGGTGAAACGGCTAGTCCTTTTGCTTTTGAATATAAAGAAAATAAATATTTTTTTAGATTGGGTTTAGTGCCAAAACAAAAAGGAGTATTCTGTGTAAATTTTTTGCCACCTTCAGAGCTAGATTTGCGACCGGGTTTAATGCTCGGAAAGACAAATGATGGCCGAGAGAGAATACCTTCTTTTCAACATCTCTATTTTCTAATCAATGAAGGCAACACCAATTTTGATTTGTTTAAGCAGCATTGTAAAGCCAATTCTATTACAACACCATTAGAGATTAACATATTTTACGAGCAAAAAGGAACTTTTACTTTTGAGGTAAAATAAAAAATGAAGATTCTTTTTTGATTTGGTTGCTGCCAGTAACTATTTTGTATTTAACCTCATTTTTACTTTTAGTCAAACAAACAAATGGTTTGGGCAGTTTTTTGGTGTTGCTTTCACCATTACTAGGCTTTTTTCTGATTTGGTTTTATCGGGTTTGGAACGATCCTGCGAAAGCAAATTTTACCAATACGATGTGGCTTAATTTTCTTTCGGCTCTTTGCCTCAATGCATTTTTTGTCTGGTTTTTTTTAGAGACCAGTCATATATTACAGTTGTAAGGGAGCCTTGTTTCTTTAGTTTTTTTAAAGCTCATCCGTAAGCAATTGCTCATGTAATATGTGAGTAAGTAAACTATCCTTTTAGAATCGAATAGTTTATGATTAACAGTTAAATTCGTTTCTATGACACCCACCCCAACCCCCAAGAAGTTTTTTCAAGGAATAATCTTCTTGTTGATCGTTTTCGTTTCGTGTGATGCACCTATAGACAACCCTATAGAACCCCACTACACTGGTACATCCAAGATCAATAACTATTTATCATTTAAATCAGTTGAAGAGTTTCAACAGACAATTGATAAACTAGAATTCATAGCTCAAGATGGGTTTTCAAATTGGGAAAGAGAGAAGGGTTACGTTTCATATAAGTCAATATATAGACAGGCTCTTAATGAATGGCAAACTACTGAAGACGAGGATGCTGTACAATCTTTTATTAATAAGTATGATGATATATTAACAATTTCAGAAGGAAATGTAATACCCAGAGTTACAGTAGAATTATATCAGAGGATTGTAAATCGTCAGCGCATCTACCAAACTAATTCTTTTATCAATAAAATTGAGGAGGAGTATATTTTAACAGTAAAAATTGAAGATGCAGATAAATTATTGTCATCAAAAAAAATAGTGGAGGACATTAGAAAAGGAAGAAAGTCAGGCGAGGACGGTGTTTTGTTTTCCAAATTCATATCTGAGGATGTTTCTGTAAATTTGGCATCTAGAGCTGAAGCCACATGTACAACAAATATGGTTGCCTCATATTTCTACAATCAATCTAATTGTAGAAATGATAGGCAGGTATACATTTCAGCAAAATCATATTTTACCCTGTATAGTAATTATGAGGGTGATAGACGGCAGCCACGGGTGGAAATAAAGGTTTGGGGCAAATTAAGAACAGGTACCTTTTGTAATTGGAAAGAGTACGAAACGACCCTGGCATATAGGAATGTATCATTTGCGGTTATGGCATGGGAAGTAATTGGAAATATTACCTCAGCTAAGCTTTACATCTATAATCCTCCAGACTATGCACCAACCAATGACAGATATAATCTTCCTTGGGATCAACCAATTGGGAATCCAGTTTTGAATCAACCCATTAACGCATCACCGTTTAACAGTCTTCATGCAGAAGGAACAAGCAGAGGGGTTGATGGTAACTGGGCAATAATAGACTGTAATTAAATTTTGTAAAAGCCATGAGAAAGATTGTAAAAATAGTTTTCCTTAC
>DAOOCD010000097.1:0-11950 GCA_035408225.1 Cyclobacteriaceae bacterium
CGATTAAGGGATACAGCAATCAAGGAACATCACATTCAAGCGTTTTGACTATTCCGACACTATCAATAACTACTTTAACCCGATTCAAATGGTAAGGGTCTGGCGAGCTCAGGGATGAAGTATCACTTTCATGACTTACTCTAAAGATATAGTCTGGGAGATCAAATTTATCTATAGCATTCCCAATAATATCTTGAGAATAGGTGTAAACAATTTGTTCGCATGTAAACGAGAAATAAATTGCTTCTTCGATAAATTCCACTGATGGGCAGCCCTTATTATTTCTGCACACAAGTTTGAGGTCCCTGGGTAATATATGTTTATCATACGTACAACCTCCGCAAGATTCAAGTATTAAAGCATTAATAGAGTCCATTAAAGGCAAATTTTGCCTATTCATTATAAAACATGAGCCAAATGGACAAATGCCATATGCAATCACACAATCCGAATCGCCTGTACAAAAATTCAGTGTATTGAAAATATAGTCTCTTAGCTGGATACGACGTTCTTGACAAATTGAGTCACCAATTTTGCTTTGGGCAAATGGCTCAACATAAATTATTACTGCTAACCAAACAGGCAGAAAAATCTTTAATGTTTTCATTAATTCTGACATATAGGGTATTTAACGTTTCTGGGCTTGCCGAAGTGGGGGAATTAAAAGTATGAATGTTTAAATTTAGTACAAAAGTTCAATTTAGCACCTCTGGCCCCATTTTGGCAAACCCATATTAGTGGCTCGGGCTTTTTTCTGTCTATGGATATTCAAAGTCAAATGCAGAGTATTCAAGATTAACATTTTCAGTCTATATGTTGCATAGTAGATGGCTAATAGTGGCTCGTCAATAATTTTGCCTTGATGTCGTTGGGCAATCTTATTGTTTAATAAATTTACTAATCTGAAAATTATTATTTTTATTGTAAATCTGAACAGCATACACCCCTTGTGAGAAATTGCTTACATCAATTTTTATGTCGCCACTTGCACTAGCTTGATAGACTAATATACCAACAATGTTGAAAATTTGAATTTTACTGGCTGCATCCTTATCAAGAACCAAATTAATTTCATTTGCTGTTGGATTAGGAAACACATTGATATTGTTTAGCGCTGCTGTTTCGTTTATTGCAGTTGGTATAGAAGAACATAAGGAAGATTGTCGGCGGATATCGTTTTGAAACATAAGCCAGTTTGGTCCGTTACCCTTGCCTGCTGAAATCATGTAGGCACGTCCAAAATTATTTTGAAAATTGGGATACTCGGCATGTCCGCCAACTATAAAAACATCAAGCGTATCATCATTATCAAAATCGGCAACAAGCGGTGCATGGTCTAATTCAAAATCGGTATTACCATAATGTGCTGCAAGGTCAACAGTCCAGATAAGGCTTCCATTATTTCCGTTAAGGGCGATTACCTTGCCCCCGTCAGTTCCAAAAATAATATCAGGAAAAGCATCATCCGTAATATCGGCAATAGCAACTCCTCTGAAACTTTGTTGGAAGCCGGGTATATTGTATTGCCACTTCAAACTTCCGGTGCTTGAAAGTGCAATTACCTGGTATGAACTTGTAAAAATTACATCGCAGCTGCCATCATTATCTATGTCGGCAATACTTGCAGGTGATCCTATATACCCGCCAGTAGCTTTGTATTTCCAGTTAGTAGAGCCATTTTCGCCATTGATGCAATAGAGCGTGTCATTATAAGAGCCTACAAGTAATTCAGGCTTGCCATCATTATCAAGATCGGCCACTCCTGTTCCGTGATACATATAGTCGTGCACAGGATATGACCATAACATCGTTTGATTGTCGCCACGAAATGCGTAAATACTATCCTCCCCATTGAAGTTCCAGGTTCCGACAACAAAGTCGAGTTGGCCATTATTATCCAGATCAACAATAGTTGGTGCTGTCTGAATCCATGAACTCATATCAACGGGAAGATGCCATGCCTGAGATCCATTTTCGGCATTGATGCATTTTACCCAACCACCAAATTCACCGTGCAGAATTTCAGGTTTTCCATCATTATCCACATCGGCAATGGTTGGCGGGGAGTCACTACCCAATGTATTGGTTTGCCATTTTACAGAACCCGATAGTCCATTAAAACAATATGTGGTGGGATTGCACGAACTCGGGACAATCACTTCTAATAGCGAATCATTATCAACATCATAAATGACAGGTGCCACATCGTTGCAACCTTCTGCTCCTGTAACATGTGTATTATATTTCCATAACAAAGTGCCATTCTCGGCATTGAGTGCATAAACGGAGCTATCATTTCTGTAACAGCCAAAAACTATTTCGTACAAACCATCGCCATCAATATCACCTGCAGCCGACTGGCCGAATGATGCATCGTTGAGGTTGAACCACCATTTAATGGAAGGGGTTTGTGCTTTTGCATTTAGCAAGATGAAGCATGCGAGTGCTGTAAATAAAAGCCGTTTTTTCATAAAAAGTTTATTTGGACATAAAAATAGTCTAAGTTCAGAAGAAGACATAAGTCATCAAGAATAAAAAGGTCAGTGTCCAAGTGGTCGTCCACATTTTTTGTTTGTCAAAGTTAATTTCTTGCTCTAAAGTATGAAGTTGAACTGTCGTCTTAGCCTGACCGCTAACGTTTTGCAGCTACCTGAAGGGTGGGCTTTTACCACAAAACTTGATTTGAAAAACGAATGTTTGATTAACCACAAAACTGTCTTTGGAACACGAAACCCCGCCATTTGGGTCGCTGCTGTTAGCAGTTAGACGTTTTAATCTTTCAGGCGTTTTCATTATTACGCTGGTTTTATTGACAAATTTCATACGGACTTGGTTGTCCATTATTCTTTAAAACTTTAATTATTCTAATTCTGTTGTAGCGTTGCAGGAAAATTGGATAAATGTTTATGTACAAATTTAAGATAGGTAGAAAAATCCAGTCAAAAATGGTCAATTTTCTATAAAGCATGAGCGTCAATCCAATAAAAATAATCGCACCCATTACATGTCGCCATTCGTAATTCCTCGTTTTCCTTTCGTATTTATATAACTCATTTATTTTGCCAGTATTACTTATCTTGATTTGCGTTATTTTTCTTTTTTGTCTTACAATGTCTCCTGTTGTAGGTAAATACTTTTTATATATTTTGATTCCAATCAAATCATAAATGGTTCTGTCCCGATAAAACTCAAATGTTTTCGGTGAAAAATAGCGTAATATTAGTTGTTTAAAATTCAAGGTTTTGTTATGTTATACGCTTACTGCTAATGTTTTTCCATATCTCTCCGCGTACATGAGTCTAAGTCGATGTATACAAAAAGTGTCACCGTACAGTTTCTGAACTTAGTTTGTTTTTATCTTTTACCAGCCAATACGTATTGAACAACAGCAATGGAACCAACCACACAAATAGGTCTGAAGCCAGAAAGGCTGTTGCTTCATTTGGAGATAAATAATAAAATACGTCCATAGCGAAAGTGTCAATTACTCTGATAGTAACAAAGTAGGCCGCGCAGATAAAACTGCTTACCATCATTCGTTTATGCACCACTACTTTTCTTTGCTTAATAAAATAATAAGCAAGCATTGTAAACAGCAACCATAAACTTGTTATGGCAAATTGTGAAGGACGACACGCAATGCACCAAGTTCTTGGTATCATAATGTACAATGTTGTAATACAGAACAAGGATGAAAGAATATAAAGCTTGCCCGTAGTTCGATGAAAGGAAATGTATTTGTTGCGTATCGCAGGTGTGAATTGCAATAGGGCGGTGCAATAAACAATGATGCCGCCAAAAATATGCAATGCAAAAATACAGTTGTCAAGTGCAGTGTTACTTCCCCAATGTTCTAAAGTGTCATTGCTGAGGTACTTGTACTTAGGAATCAGTTTGTATAAAAAGAAACCGAAGAAGGCGAGCCAAAACACGGCAATTGAAATTTTTCTCAGCATTTATGGTTATTCATTTGCGGATTAATTTATGATTTCATTTCGAGCGTCCAAGTGGTCAACGGGAGCTAAGTTGTCGAAGTGCAGATAAATTGCCTGGTGTCGAGTTGTACTGGGTCATATGTATATATTCTGGTCGTTCATTCTCTTGGTTGTCATTTGTCCCAAATTGTCTGCGGAAACGAATCTTGCAAGTCAATACTCAACTGTCCGCGGAAACATTTTTGGCTTGAGCCTAACGGTCCGGGCTACCCGCCGGCAGGGTGACTACCGATAATCTGTGTCTGAGCGTGTACTGTCAAATATAAGCATATCATTGTTTGTGTAGTTGACCCTGCTGGTGGGTAGCTTGTGTTACAGGAATCTTTTGGGTTTTTCTTCACCATTCTTCATATTCGTACTTCTCAAGCTTGTACTTTTTGCCATCTACTAATGAAAATAGCTTCTTAATTCTTTTATTTTGATCAAACTTATATTCCCATCCCATGTCGTCACTTCCTGGCCATCCCACATAGATTGAATGGATTTCTGGTTCAGGGACTCGGGTAACTTTTCTTCTTTTTAAATTTCCGTCATTGTAATACTGGAATTCTTTGATTTCAAATATTCCATTTTCTATGTCTTCCTTTATCTGTTTTTCGATTAGGTGATTTACACTGTAAACCAATTTGAAAAATGTTGTATCAAAGTTGATAGTATCTCTATGTTGCCAGATGATCTTAGATATTAATCGATACGTTGTTTCGTTACCCGAAATGTCAATTCTTTCCGTTGTGTAGGTATTTGTTCCTATGACACTTATCTCTTTGATTATCTCCCCATTTTGATCATATTTATATTCGTGTGTGGATACTGTGTCAATTACACCCGGATTGTTTATGTCGTAAAGAGAAATAAAATACAATTCATTGTTCCATTCATCATATGCAAATGCATGTTTGCCCAATAGTGTATTTTCCCTGTTTAGCTCTTCAAGTATCATTCTTCCTTTTTGATCATAATATTTCAGATTCCAATATCCTACACCGCACCCATTAAATTGTTTGGTTTTCATGGTCTTTATTCCAGGCATAACCTCTGTGCGATTAAAGATTTGTCCAAACGAATCAAAATAAAAAAGGCTTAATACGATTATGTAATATTTCCTCATAATTTCCGATAACGTAGTTATATACCAGCACCAATTTAACCCATTTCCCTTCAAAATCAAAGCATTAACGGTGCGCTTTTGAATATATGCGTTTCGCATAGCCAAACACTCGCATTTTATATATCCAGCTTTTTTACGTTTGCTTACTTTTATTTCACTCAGTGCTCACGATGTTTTGAACAAGATTGCTGCAATGAAAATCGTCAGAAACGAATTTAGACAAACACCAGCATCTAGCAAGTGTCATAACCTGAGCCCAACTCCCAGATAGGCACCTATATTTCCAAAATGAATATCAGTGGGTCGATACACAACGTTTGAGAAGGCAATTGGAGTCACATGTATATTATGAGCACGGAATGTGCCGATTTCGGCAGGCAATACATATTGGCCATTTATGGAAAGAGAGACAAAGAATGCATCCAGATTGATGACATTGTATTGAAGACCACCAGCCACCCCCAGGCTTGAAGATGAATAATGCTGTTGCCAGAAAAGAGAAGGATAGGTATCAACGATTTTGAAAAAGGTCAGGCTAGGCCCTGCCGTCATTATAAATCTTGAATTGAGTGTCCTCCATTGATATTGGCAACGCACATGGTGAACATTCGTTTCCAGATTTATCCGGACACCATCATCCACATCTGATCTTCCCCTCAACGTAAAACGCTCGAGGATACTTCCTCCAAGGACAATTCCAGAATGGTCATTCCACTTATACATCAAAGAAAGATCCAAAACACCAAATTCCTTTTCTTTTTCAGGATATGTGTATGTACCATGTCTGGTATGAGAATCATCACCCAACCCTGCAATATCCATGGCATAATACATATCATTGATGGATTGGGCGTATGCTACCCCCGCAGACAAAGACATCTCAAAATGTATGTTTTTACTTTTTTTATGTTTGGGGGATTGAGCAAACAAACCGATATGGGCAACAAGTAAAAAAAGTATTGGGATTGATCTCATCATGGAGTAAAGCAGAGTGGTCGGCCGAAGATAGACATATTAAGGGAGCCACTAATAACTGGAGGAGCAAGGGATCAAGCGAGCAAAGAGAAGTACCTACTTTCATCTGCCTTCTGAAGTTGTCCCCTAAATTATCGAATGAGTTCTGAGACCGGTCCCGATTGTGCGTCCAGATCCATCGCTTTAGCCAGATGCAAACGAAGGAATGTTAGTTTGGTGATGGCCCAGTTCCGAATCTCAGGATCATGGTTGCCTCCTATACATTGTTCGAATACTCCGATGGCCTCATGGTGCCTGTCGATAACCTGCGTGAGATAAGCGGCATCAAATTCGTCAACAGAAACTGCATTGACCTCGTCATAGACGGCGTGTGCAGCTTTGGTGGGCGTAGAAGGTACTGCGATTGATTTAAGGATACCCAAGGAGCCTAGTTCAGATTTGGAGGTTCTATGAGTTTCCTCAAGCAATTTTGCAAATTCTTTTATATCAGGAGAAGTGGCTCGTTGATTAGCCAGTTTACCAAGCAGGATTTGTTCATAGTCAAATTCAGCAGCGCTGACGAGGAATCGTTCGTCTTGTTCTTTAGCCAGATCGTCTTTGGGTTTATTGAGGTCCATAGCTATTTTTTTGCTATCCACTTGCTGATCGCTGCTGCAACCTATGGTGCCAAGGACAGAAGTTATTACGAGGATGAGATACAATGCTGATTTTTTCAAATGCTGAGAGATTAACATGATAATACGGTTTAAGATGAATTAAAATGTAATGTTCCAGGCCATATTGAAGTAGTGTATTAATGATTGTGTAGTAGGGTAACGAGGATAAATTGTGAAGGAATATAATCCTGATGCAGATTCAGGGTATAACCTTAATATGAGGGGCGGAAACTCAGGGTTTATCCATGTGAGTTGTGAGTTGTGAGTTGTGAGTTGTGAGTTGTGAGTTGTGAGTTGTGAGATGTGAGTGAATAGTGAGATTTTCGCACGGAGAGCACGGAGTACACGGAGGGTTTTACTTTTATTCCTGCTATTACATAACTCACTCCCGCACCTCTCTTTATTTGCCCCCGACCCCTGTGTTCCGCCTCACTCATCCTCTCGCATGGAAACCCCGGGGAGGCATGATTTTCAATGCAACACAAGATTATTGCAGGCGATTTGTTATTGTCATATTTCTGTCCAGATACAGCCTTCTTACTTTTCCTTGCTTATTGGTTATTCCATATTAAAAACGAGTTGAATTATACTCCCGACAAACTTCTGACTTCTTACTTCTCCCGCTACAAATGCCTTGCATTTGGCGGGATCGAAACTTCGTTTCGACTTGCTCGTTATTCGATATTCCTTTTAGCCCCCGGCCCCCGGCCCCTTGCTCCTTGCCCTCTGCTCTATGCTCACAGCCGATACCTCACCCCAAGATATATTTCCCTACCACGTGTTGGTCCCCAGACAGAAGATGTGTCAAAGTATGGACTAAATGGATCCTGCCAGCTGATAATAGGTTGCAGTTGGCGGAAGTCAAAAATATTTTCGCAGCCTCCATATACTTCAAGAGCTCCGAAGGTGTAGGTGAGCTGGGCACTGACTACAGTATACGGATCTGAAAAATCAGGTCGCTGAAATTCAGCAGGATTGGATTTTGTATCGGGGAGACGCTGCTCACCATACCAATGCATATTGACATCAAAGTGATATCGATTACTTAAAGGTGCAAAACTAAACGTGGTTAGTACTTTGTGTTTTGGATTGAAGGGTAACAATTCATTTTCTTCTGCAACCTCCCTATAGACATCCAGATAGGTGTATCCTGTTTTCACTTCAACACGCTCCCATATTTTAAGATATACTTCGGCCTGGAATCCATTGCTCACGCTGGTCCCGGTAAAATTCTTAATGATAGCTTTCGTCGGGTCTGAATCATAGTCAGGGAAGATCTGGTTTTGGAAACCGGTATGGTAGTAGTCCACACTTATATAGCCTGAGAGATTAACATCTTTTGTTTCAAATTTTTGTGTCAGGTTGATACCGTAATTGATTGCTTTTTCAGGTTCTAAAGCTTCCTCAAAAATGATATCCCTTGAACTCACGAGCAACCCGATATTTTCACTAAACAGGTTTACAGTTCTCCACCCTGTTCCGATATTCGCACGCACGATGGTTCTTGGAGCAACGTCATATTTAAGAAGTGTTCTCGGAGTGAACATAAAACCAAATTCATTATGTTGATCGCCCCGGACTCCGGCGATCCAGGTCAGTTTATCATCCAGAAAGCGCATGGTGTTTTCGGCAAAGACTCCGGGAATGTTTTCAACACGATGATAGTTTCCGGCATAGGTTCGGTTTAGGGAGTTGTCTGTAAAGGCAATGTCTTCATTGAGGTTGAGGTAGCGATAACTGATGCCGGATTTCACATTGTGATTGGCATAATTGAATTCATGTTGAAGGTTAGCATACACATTGGTTTGATGAGCGTCATACTTTACGGTGCCGAAATAGGATTTCTGATTCTGGTAGAATGCAGAAGCAAACAGCACAATATTATGTTTGTTATTAATGCGGTATCCGGTCTTCGTCCATAATTCCGGTTGATTGAAATTGACAGTCTGGCCATAAGCGATGGTACTACCTTTGTCTGTGTCTGGATCAAAGAATGTTTGTCCACCGACCCTTTGTTCGTTTACGTATCGAATGCCGATACGACTGCTCCAACCCTGTTCATTTTCATTTCCATATTTCCATTTATTGAAAATCATATATCGGGTCAGCAAGGGCAGATCCAGAAAGGTGTCATCGTCGCGATCAAATTGATTGGCGGGTTGAATGGTATGAAACGCGGTCAGATTACTCCATTTGTTCTTTTTAAAAGCAAGATTGGCGTTCAGATGTTTTTCTCCGAAATTGTTGATAAAGGCATTGAGGTACACCTTGTCTGTACGGTCCGGTTCTTTGGTTTCCACATTGATTTGTCCACTGATGCTTTCATAGCCCTGTAATACGCTGTTGGCCCCTTTGGCAACGTAAATGTTATCCACCAATGATCCGGGAATGGTGCTGATGCCATAGGTATAAGTCAACCCCTGAATGACTGGAAAACCATCCACGAGGACCTGGTTGTATACACCTGACAATCCCAGGATGCGTAACTCCTTGGAGTTTGTGATCACATTGGTGGTCTGCGGTTGCACGGTGCTTTGTGTTTCAAAACAACCCGCCAGGTCGCAGCAGGCAGCTTTCTGCAATTCGGTCTGAGTGATTTGTTCGGTCTTAATAGGGTTGATATCTGAGATAATCACGCCATCCCGTTGACCTGAGACGATGATTTCTTCAAGTGATTCCGAGGGTTGTAATGTAAATACCAGATAACCTGGATTGATGACTTCAAACGTATCGGGGATATGCCCGAGATAACTTACGACGAGTTGGTTTCCGGTAGTCTCTGTTTTTTGGATACTAAACTGGCCATTTGGTCCTGTCATCGTGCTGATGGATGAACCCACCCAATAGATGTTTGCACCTATCAGGAGATCGCCGTTTGCATTGGTGACCCTCCCGGAGATCGTTTGAGCTGAGATGCTGAAAGAAAACAACAAGCCTGCGATGAGGAGGAATAATTTCATAGTCATACTGTTTCTTTTCATTTGCCCATCAATCTATTGGAGTGGCAAAGGTATTAAAGAGAAAGCGCGGGCAGCTAGTCTATGATAAAATTCAGATTATTGCGGTTATCCCGATAGTATTGTAAAAGGGATTGTTTAAGATCCTCATCATCTTCCATGAGCGCAAAGCATTCATGACGAACAGTGACGAGCAGTTCTTCCAGGCTATTCATCCGGTCTTTATATCTGTTGGTTGACTCGTTGATATACCTCCTGAAATTTGCATCAATTTTTGATTTTTCCTCATTTTGGAGTGCATTGAATATGCCTTCAAATGCAAAGGCTTCCAGTAGTGTCATGTCCCGTTTGAAAGGAATAGGTTCCTGGTCTTTGATGCTCACACAAATATGGCTGATAATGACCGTATCGCTTTGCTGAATCTCCAGGCAATAGAAAAAGTGTGAAGCTATCAGCATCATTTCATCCGTGGTGAATGTCTCAGGTGTGCTCCCCGGAAGACGAAAAGATTCGGGAAGTACATTATTCAGATAGAAAAGAAAAAGTGAATTGTTGTGCAACAAATCGCAAAACAAAGAATCCATGATGACCGTATCTGGGTATGTTTCCGCAATCGGGCCAAGGTCGCCAAGCTTGTTCCACAACAAATAGCTGAAACGGTTGTAGTGTTGCTTTAAGAAAAGGGATAAGGAGTCTTGACGGCTGGTATCAATTTCAGGGCTATAGGATTTGACCGATTCGCCATTTTCTTCCCGCGTGGAGATGTCCAGGTAAAAGTATGGGCAATAGTCAATTTTTTGGGCTTGCAGGAGAGAGAAAAAAAAGATGGGGATGATTGATAGGAGTGCTTTCCGCTTAAAAGAAGTAAATGCTATTGCTAAATGCATGTTGATGAGAGGTGGATGGGTCAATGGGTTTGTTGCAGGAATAAAAGCTTTGCTGATCAAAGTTATAAATAAAGCAATTAGCTGATATAGCCAGTGGCATTCCCCCCTGGCGAAGCCGTTGTTGGTGTCCCCACCAACAACCATGTGAATTCCTGCTGGTGGTGAGGACAGTTCGACTACGCTCTCTGCGGCGCACCAGGCCAGCGGCAATTTGTCTCCTGACAGTCTCTGTGCTCTATGCCCTCTGCCTTACGCCATGCGTTTCACCGCCTCAACACACCAAAGTAATTCACTGACAAAAGCAGCAGCTCGTTTGTCAACTGCGGCTTTATCAGCTGGCACACCGTTGGCATCAAATGCTTCCTGGACTTTTGGAACAGGGAACATAGCGGGCACTGTCCAGGCGCGTATTTTCCATAGGGACCATTGAAGGCCGGTGATGACCTGAGTGCCGCCAAAGATGCCATCGGAAACGGTGGAGATGGCAATGGGTTTTCTGTACCATTCCTTGTATAAAACATCCACTGCGTTTTTGAGACTGGCGGGGTAACCACCATTATACTCAGGTGTGACGATGATGATGCCATCTGCCTTGGTCACACGGGCTGCATAGTCGAGTAATTCCGGAGATGGATTTGGTTGCAAGCGTAGCCGTTCGTCAAAAAGCGGAAACTGATATTGATGGAGATCGATGATCTCTACAGTGGCCAGTTTGTTTTCTGTCAGGTAGTTTTGAAAATAGAGAGCTACCCGGTGGCTGTTGCGCCCGGTGCGGACACTGGAGGATATGATGGCAAGGTGAATCATTGTGAGTTGTGAGTTGTGAGTTGTGAGTTGTGAATTGTGAGTGTGTGAGATGTGAGTTGTGAATTGTGAGTGTGTCAGTTGTGAATTGTGAGTATGGCGTGAATCGTGAGGCGTGAGGCGTGAATCGTGAGTTGTGAAAGTTGCTTGTGCTGAGCGGACGGTTGGTGAGCTGTAGCACATGATGGCAGGAAAGCAGGTCGAACCAGTCGAAGTATGAGTTGTCAGTTGTGAGTGTGTGAAATTCGTGAGTCGTGAATCGTGAGTCGTGAGTGTTTGAGTTGTGAACAGCAAATCGTGAACGGTAGCTAAAATACTCTGGTAGCTGGTAGCTGATAGCTGATAGCTGATAGCTGATAGCTGATAGCTGATAAGGATAACAAATTATTGGTCAATAAGTTATTGATCCGGGTGCTCGGTATACATTGGGTGTGTTGCTGGGAATCTGCGCATGAAACGCGATTTGGTAAACACAGTGTAAATTTTGTCTATATTTCAGAGCAACAATTGAATTCTCCTTTCACAAATGAAAAACCACTTTTCTATGAAAAAACTATTACTTGCCTTT
>DAOOCD010000098.1:0-11854 GCA_035408225.1 Cyclobacteriaceae bacterium
TTTTCACGCCTTCAAAACATCCACAGGATACTTTGTTCGGTTGTTAGCCTTCTCTTTTCTCTTTTTGGTGGTAGGTGTTTGCCTTGTCATCTTTGGAGAGGCTCAGGATCCGCTATTACAACTATCTGTAAATGGATACACCATGGGCCTCATCCTTTCTCTTGTCTTCATTTTGATGGTGGGCCCTGAAATACCCGCTGCGTTTATAAACGTATTAACACAAGGCACCCGACAAACTAAAACCTTACGACACTTTTTTATCATTACAGGTTTTTACCTTCTTAATCTGTTAATGGCCTACGGAATAAAAACGGGCTACCTCGATTGGAATATCTGGGTTATTGATTTATTCTTTCTCTTTACTGTATCGGCAATTCTTGGTATTTGGGGGTTTCGCCAACGCGAGCCACAATATGCTTCAATCCTATCATCTGATCCACTGGGTATATATTTTATCCTTTCGATGGCCCTGGTTTCGTTTGCAACTATGGGATATCTATTCGCTACTGCCAATGACACCGCTATTATTGTTATCCGCGATGCGATCATGTATAGCCATTTGGGATACGGAATAATTTTCCTCGCTTACATTATCTCGAACTTTGGTTCGATGCTATCTAAAAATCTTCAGGTATACAAAGTACTTTACAAGCCTGCAACTATGCCCTATTTTACCTTTAGAATGATGGGGTTAATCACGTCCCTTGCCTTTCTTGTGTTTGATACCAGCTGGCGCACACCCCTCAATCAAATCTATGCTGCCTACTACAATAGTTATGGAGATTTATACTACGCACAAGGGAATGATCAACTAGCGGAAGGATTTTACAATAAATCAGTTTTCTATCGCAACCAAAACCATCATGCACACTATGCTCTGGCCTCTATTCAGGCCGAGCGCCTGGAGCCTCAGAAAGTAAAATATGAACTTACCGAAGCAAGCAGTGGTAATCCCACAGAGTTTTCCTTTATCAATTTAAGTGATGCCTATCAGCTCAGTGGAAATCTGCTTGAATCGGTGATGGTATTGAATGAAGCAAAAAATAAGTTTCCAAAAAGCGGAATTATTTATAATGCCCTGGGGCTTACTTTCTCCAAACTCAAAATGTCAGACTCTTCATTGCTTTCATTTCAGGAAGCCCGTAAAACAAAAGCGATTAAGGAAATAGCTGAAACAAACCTTCTGGCTACAAGCGCACGATTCAAACTTACCTATCCTGCTGACTCTCTGCTCCACCTGATTGGATCTGAAAAAGAGGGGCCTCAGGCTAATGCACTCGCACTTGCTAACCTGCAGAATCTTACCATTGATTTAAAAATTAATATTGATGAAGATACATTGTTATCCGCCACGAAAGCGTCATTTCTCTGTAACTACTTTATTAACCAGCCAACAAAAATTGACACCAGTCTTCTTGCCAAGGCCATTGCATTGGCACAAAGACCAAGCAATGATTATTTTAAAGAAGTAATCATAGTTGCTGCATCCCATGCCTATTATTCGCAAGGGTATGTAAAACGAGCATTCGAACTTACACGAGAAGTAGCTTACCAATCAGGTCGTGGAAAATACTTTACCCTATTGGGGACCTGGGCCCTGGAACAGAATAATCCGCAGATCGCTGCGAATTATTTTGAGATTGCTAAAGACAAAAATCAACCTAACTCGCTGCTCTACGAGGCTATTGCAACTACTGAGGCTGATAGTATTTCGAAAGCCATTGTTGTATGGGACAGCTTAAGCAGAGGCAGAGATTCAACCCAGGTGGCCACCGCAAAAAGAATTCTGAAAGTACTTACTTCAACCTCAAATCAAATTATTGAACTTACTGATGAGGACAAATACGAGTTCTGTCGCTACAAGGTTTCTTTTTCTGATACAACTACTTTTTGGCGAATAGTAGAATCTATGAAAAGCGAGGAGCTAAAAGCTCGCGCCATTCTCGACCTAAGCAAAAAATGGTTTGCCCAGGACGAAACAATGATTGCTTCAGAAATAATTCAAAAGTTAAAAGGCCTTAAGCTGACTGATAAAAATATTTATGATGAAATTCTGGTGTTTAACATGATGTTTCTGGCAGAGATGGATAAAGAAAAATTTCTTCAACAGTCGCTTGACAAGTCATTGCCTGTTCAAAATTTTGCGAACGAATTGATGTATCTGCAAGCGCTGCAAGATGAAAATTCAGGACGTGAAGAAGAAGCCCGAATAAAATTTGAACACCTGAGTAATGCCAATGTCCATTTTGCGGAGGGTCTTGTGGCCTCATCACGATTCTTCTCATCAGACACAACTGATAGGCTCAAATCTTACTCAATACTGGTGACAGGACTATTGGCACGGCCTACTTCAATAAAGCTGCTAAAAGCCTACGTAAAAGAAGCAGCCCTAATTGGTTTTGACGATGAAGCCAGCGAAAGCCTGGATAAACTTAAAACCCTGCTGCCTCCACGTGCCTTTAACCGGTATGTGAAAGAGAACCCCGATTATTTCGACATTGAGCAGTAAACAATGATGGGAGTTTGATCCGGGTAAAATCAATTGCAATGCTTATTTTTGCTGACTTTATTTTATACCCATGGACAAGCAAATACCTCTTCATGATCTTCACGTAAAATTAGGCGGAAAAATTGTACCCTTTGGCGGCTTCCTCATGCCTGTCCGCTATTCTTCCGATATCGAAGAGCATATGGCCGTTCGCAATGGTGTAGGTGTATTTGATGTGTCTCACATGGGCGAATTTAAAGTGGAGGGACCGCAGGCTCTTGATTTAATTCAACGAATTACCAGCAACGATGCCTCTAAACTGGTAGATGGCCAGGCACAATACACCTGTCTTCCTAATGAACAAGGTGGAATTGTAGATGACCTGATTGTCTATAAAATTAAAGACAATGACTACTTCATTGTGGTCAATGCCTCCAATATCGAAAAAGACTGGAATTGGTTTTCGAAATACAACACCAAAGGCGCGACACTCAAAAATCTTTCGGAGGACTTATGCCTATTCGCGGTTCAGGGTCCTAAGGCCACAGGCATCCTGCAAAAGCTAACCAAAACAGATTTAAGCGCGATTAAATACTACCACTTTGCCATTGGTGAATTTGCCGGAGTTTCTGGTGTAATTATGAGCAACACCGGGTACACGGGGGCTGGCGGATTTGAAATCTATGTGAATAAAGCGCATGCTGAAAAAGTTTGGAATGCGATATTCGAAGCGGGTAAGAATGAAAACATTAAACCAATTGGACTAGGTGCTCGTGATACGCTTAGATTAGAAATGGGCTTTTGCCTGTATGGTAATGATATTAATGATACGACCTCACCTCTCGAAGCCGGATTGGGGTGGATCACAAAATTCACGAAAGACTTTACGAATTCTGCAAATCTAAAAAAGCAAAAAGAACAAGGAGTAAAAAAGAAATTGGTGGGCTTTAAGATGATCGACAAGGGAATTCCCCGTCATGATTATATTTTAAAAGATGTTTCAGGTAATGAAATTGGCAAAGTGACCTCCGGAACACAATCACCCATGCTGGGTATTGGCATTGGGTTAGGATATGTGACTACTGAACATGCTTCTCCGGGTTCTGAAATTTATGTGGATGTAAGAGGGAGGGCTTTAAAAGCTATTGTTAGTAAGTTACCATTAATCGCTAGTTAATTTGAAAATTTGATGATTTGAAAAATGAGATAAGGCCAGAATTCATTTTCAAATTATCAAATTAACTCATCATCCATCCAGCCATGAAAACTATTGACGTCTGCTTAACTCCGGAGTTAATTCATCTCTACTCTCTGAAAGATAAAACTGTAGTTATTGTTGATATACTTCGGGCAACATCTTGTATGGTTACTGCTTTTGCTCATGGTGCCGACCGTATTGTTCCTTTCGCCAGTCAGGAAGAATGCAGGCTCATGAAATCGCGCGGCTATATTACATCGGGTGAGCGCGATGGTAAAAAGGTAGACGGTTTTGATAAGGGAAACTCGCCCTTCGAATACATGGGGTCCGAGGTTACCAGTAAAAAAATTGCATTCACCACCACCAATGGCACACAAGCCATTGAAAAATCCAAATTGGCAAAAGAAGTTATCATTGGTAGCTTTTTGAATTTATCTTCCGTAATAAAATATCTGCTATTTAGTCATAACAATGTGCTGGTAGTGTGTGCGGGATGGAAGGGCAAAGTGAACCTGGAAGACACGCTTTTCGCAGGTGCCGTGGTAGAAAAACTTAAAAATCATATCGAACCCGATTGCGATGCTCCGTTGGCAGCACAGCATCTTTACAACCTTGCCAAAAGTGACATGGTTGATTACCTAAAAAATTCAAGTCACGTAAAAAGGTTGAATCGACTTAATATTCAGAAAGACATTGAATTCTGTCTCACACCAGATCAGTACACGGTTGTTCCACGACTAGTGAATAATGAATTAATCTGTTAGTTGACAGAATACACAAACTCTCCGCCCACCGATGTGCGAAGTATTTTTACATTTCTGATGGCTGCGGGATTTATTTCAAACAGGTTCTTATCCAAAATAACAAAGTCAGCCAGCTTACCTGACTTGATCGATCCTTTAATGTTCTCTTCAAAAGAAGCATAGGCTGCGCGAATCGTGTAAGACTTCAACGCTTCCTCAACACTGATTTTTTGCTCTGGTACCCAGCCGTCAGGATTTTTTCCATCCAACGTTTGCCGGGTAACTGCGGCATAGATTCCTTCGAGTGGCGTAGGTGGTGCCACAAACCAATCACTGCCAAAGACTAATGTAGCATTGGCTTTTAATAATGAACCAAATGCATAGGTCGTTTTTATACGAACAGGTCCAATGAGTCGCTCTGCAAAGCGACCATCGTCAATGGCATGATAAGGTTGCATGCTGGGTAGTACATTAAGTTGGGCGAATCGAGGAATATCGTAGGGAGCAATATGCTGAGCATGCTCAATGCGAAATCGTCTATCGCGATTTCCATTCTCTTTACCTACCTTCTCATAAATATTTAATAATGTATGGATAGCCTTATCGCCAATGGCATGCGTCATCACATGTAATCCAGCACTATCTGCTGATTTGATTCTCCGATACAATTCTTTTTCAGGAGTGATAAAGAATCCTGAATCTGAAGGGGCGTCAGTAAACGGTTTGAAAAAAGCAGCCGTGTGCGAACCGAGTGATCCATCCACAAATTCTTTAAGTCCTCCTATTCTTAACCACTTATCGCCTCTGCCTTGCTGCTTAATCTTTTGATTCAGCTCTTTCCAATCACTTAACATCATGCCAGCATAAATGCGTGTCTTCAACTTGTTCTGAGCATGGGCACGTTCAAATACATCCATGTATCCACTCATGTTATGCGCTGATGTAACTCCACGCGCAGCCACATAATTCATGGCTGCTTCCAGTGCCTTGTCTTTTTGTTCATCGGATGGGTCGGGCGCAATCCTATAAATCATGTTCATAGCATTATCCTTAAACACCCCAGTCACTCTTCCGTTCTTATCGCGAACAATGGTACCTCCCTCCACATCTTTCACGCGATCATCAATGCCTGCTGCTTTTAATGCAGCCGTATTGGCCAGACACATATGTCCATCCAGCCGGTTTATCCAAACGGGATAATCTTTTGTAACAGAATCAATCCAATCTTTCGATGGTAACTCGCCTCCCCAATTCTCATGATCCCAATCACCGGAGGTTATCCAGGTACCTTTGGGTTGAGTAGTCGCAAATTCCTTTATCCTGATGATAAATTCTGTTGGCGTTTTTGCATCTCGAAGCTGCACCGAAGCCAACGCAAAGCCGCCTTCCATAAAATGGGTATGGCAATCGATAAATCCAGGGACAATCAAATTCCCAGATGAAGTTTCAATTCGCCTGGTTTCATCACCGATCCATTGTTCAATTTCACTTTTAGATCCAACTGCCACAATTGAGTCACCTATTATTGCAAAGCCCTCTGCCCACGGAGTTTGGTCATCGCCAGTCCACACTTTTCCTAAAACAACCTGATCTGCCACGGGATGCTGCTTACAGGAAACCAAAAAGGTTAGCAATAGAAAAGCGAAACTTATCTGCCTCATTTTAGTTTAGGATTTTGGTGATGCCGGTCTTTATCACGAATGGTTTTCTTTTCAAGATTTTGTTGAAAGGCTTTTGTTAGATCCACTCCGGTTTGGTTAGCCAGGCAAATCAATACCCACAGCACGTCTGCCATTTCATCGCCAAGGTCTTTACCCTTGTCCGATTCCTTCTCCGACTGTTCTCCATACCGCCTCGCCATAATACGCGCAACTTCTCCCACTTCCTCCGTCAGAATTGCCATGTTGGTCATTTCATTGAAGTAGCGAACTCCGTTAGCTTTTATCCATTGATCAACCTGTTGCTGGGCTTCCTGAAGTGTCATGGCTAAATATTAGTTAATACTCTCTATAAAGGAATGTTTCCGTGCTTCTTTTTAGGAAGCTTGGCAGCTTTGTTTTCAAGCATCTTAAAGGCACGAATTAATTTCTCACGGGTTTGATCCGGATAAATCACTTCATCGATGTACCCTCGGTGCGCAGCCCGGAAAGGATTAGCAAATTTACGCGTGTACTCATCCACCTTTTCATTGAGCTTTGCTTCCGGATTGGCAGCCTCCGAAATCTCTTTCTTAAAAATAATTTCTGCAGCGCCCTTGGCACCCATTACGGCAATCTCAGCAGTTGGCCAGGCATAGTTCAAATCCGCACCAATGTGTTTCGAGTTCATTACATCATAGGCCCCACCGTACGCTTTGCGGGTAATTACTGTTACACGTGGAACCGTAGCTTCTGAAAAAGCATAAAGCAATTTTGCTCCATTGGTTATAATGGCATTCCATTCCTGATCCGTCCCTGGCAAAAACCCGGGCACATCCTCTAACACCAGTAACGGAATATTAAAGCAGTCGCAGAAACGTACAAAGCGCGCGCCTTTAACACTGGCATCTATATCCAAAACACCTGCAAGGGCGGCTGGTTGATTACCAACAATTCCAATACTCCGTCCTGCCAAACGGGCAAACCCAACCACAATATTTTCCGCAAAGTTTCTATGTACTTCAAAAAATGACTGATCGTCTACCACCCCAACAATCACTTCCCGAATATCATAAGGCTGATGTGGGTTCGATGGAATTATTTCGTTCAATGCCGGGCGTGATTCATTTCCAGGAGTGTATGGAAGGTGAGGCGTTGTATCCTCACAATTTTGAGGAACATAGCTAAAGAGTTGCTTGATCTGATTGATGCACTCAGCCTCGTTTGCGCAGGCAAAATGTGTAACACCACTCTTCGTACTGTGTGTTGAGGCTCCGCCTAATTCTTCGGCCGTAACATTTTCATGTGTAACTGTCTTAACTACATTGGGGCCTGTCACAAACATGAAGGATGTATTTTCTACCATGAAAATAAAATCCGTCATGGCCGGAGAATACACAGCCCCACCGGCACACGGCCCCATGATGGCTGATATTTGTGGCACCACTCCCGAAGCCATCACGTTGCGATAAAAAATATCTGCATATCCACCTAGTGAAACAACCCCTTCCTGAATGCGAGCTCCACCCGAATCATTGAGACCAATCACCGGAGCACCATTCTTCATGGCCAGCTCCATGATCTTCACAATCTTTTCGGCATGCGTCTCAGATAACGATCCGCCAAACACGGTAAAGTCCTGCGAAAAAACATAAACCAATCTTCCCTGAATGGTACCATATCCCGTCACCACGCCATCGCCCAGATAATGTTCTTTATCAAGACCAAAATCCTTACTTCGATGCATGACAAACTTTCCAAGCTCCTCAAACGAACCCTCATCCAAAAGCAACAGGATTCGTTCGCGTGCTGTTAATTTACCCTTGGCATGTTGCTGTTCAATTCGTTTGTCACCACCTCCCAAAAGGGATTCCAGATTCTTTCTTTCGAGTTCATCAAACTTCGGTTGAAGGATTTCGGAGTTAACTTTTCGCTTTGTCATACAGTATATTACGTCTCTCAAATATAGGCATAGTTACGAGTGAAATAGTATCTTGGGGCAACCGAAAATGACAGCGTGATGCGAGTAGCCATTATTGATATGGGAACAAATACGTTCCACCTTTTGCTTGCGGAACTTGGCGTTGGGGCAGTTAAAATCACCTACCGCGAAAAGGTTCCGGTTAAAATTGGCATGGGGGGAATCAACCAGGGTTACATTACTGCTGAAGCAATGGATAGGGCGTTGGCTACTATGAGGTCATTTAATTACACAGTAAAAGAGTTTAAGGTTGAAAAAGTTATGGCCTTTGGAACCAGCGCCTTGCGCAATGCACGAAACGGAGAAGAAGTAGCAAGAAAAATCGAAATTGAAACAGGCATTCAAACTCAAATCATTTCGGGATTGAAGGAAGCGGAATACATCTACAGAGGGACCCGGGCCGCCATTAAAATGGGATTGGATAAATGCCTTATAATGGATATTGGAGGCGGAAGTGTTGAGTTTATCATTGGAAATGAAAAAGAAATATTCTGGAGCCACAGCTTTGAAATCGGAGGACAACGATTGTTGGAAAGATTTCAGAAACATGATCCCATAACTGCAGATGAAATTAAGAATCTGTTTCAATTCTTTCTTCAAGAACTTCAGCCCCTCTTAAACGAATTAAAAACCCATAAGCCAAACTTGTTAATCGGTTCATCAGGAACGTTTGACACGCTCAGCGATATTTATTGCATGCGAAATGATATCCCTCTGAAAGAAACACCAGAGACACCATTTAGTATTAAAGCTTTCGATGATATTTATGAAGAACTTCTCGTGAAAGATCGGGTTGCCAGAATGCAAATACCGGGCATGATTGAGATGAGGGTGGATATGATTGTAGTGGCTTGTTGCCTGATTAAATTTTTACTCACCCACCATGCCTTTTCACAAATCAGGGTTTCCTCGTATTCATTAAAAGAAGGTGTGTTGGCCTCCTTATTGGAGACGTGAAAATAAAAGAAGACCACCTCGCGATGATCTTCTTCAATTGATTGAGGGATTTTACAGTCCTGAAATTTGTTTATCCTTCGGATATTTGACTTCGAACTTATAGGTAACCTTGCGGGTTTCGTTAGGTTTAAGTTCAAGTTCCCAGGTAAGCTTACCCGTCTGTTTGTTATAGTTGGCACCACCAGCATCCAACACAGCCACTTCAATCTGAGTATTCTGTGAAACAGGCACCTGATCTTCTACCGTGATTTTTATGGCCTCGGATTTTGTATTCCTTAAGGAGATTTCCCAGGCATAACTCTCTTTCTTGGTAGATCCAATCAAATTGCGAGACGTAAGATCTTTGAGCTTTTCACGCTTCACCACAATCCGTTTGTCGCGACCAAGCGATACGGAAAGCGTATCCTTGATATTGTTGGGATCAATAAATGATTTACCTACAAAAGTACCTTCAAAGAAAATGTTGGCTTCACCAGGCAATAAATTGAAATCTTCCCAACCTGTGGCTTTTGCAATCAGAAATGCATCAGGATCAAGTTTAGGAGCTACTGAATAAATATACTCCGACTTCAATTCATAATTGCGAATATCCACTACGGTAGGTTTGGCTGAAGACAAAACCGTATAAGGCAACGCAATATCAAATTCTGTATTCAACGAGGTTTGTACGGTTGTCACATAGTCAGAAAGTGAAACCGCTTCAGGCGCCTCCTCACGCAGTTCATCAGATACCTCGGCACTACGCATAGCAGGTGCTGCTGCATAAGATTTAGCTTTACGCTGATCATAAGTAATCGGATTATAGAAATCCAGGTACCATGAATACAACTCGGGCTTCAATCCACTTTGATTTGGATTTGCTGTGGATAGTTTAAGCTTTATGTTTTTCCACTCTTCGCCCGTTCGTTGAAATACATTAGCCTTATAGCTTAGTTGAACTGGCTTTTTAGTGTCAATAGCTCTTAAGTCATAGATGGCGCTCCACCCTGCATTGGCTACTACATAACGAACCTGCAAATCAGCAGCAGTAGCCGATTCAGCAGAAACACTCACAACAATTTCGCTCGTGTTTCTTCTATACAATTCATTTTGTTCATTGATCTGCGTATTGAGTCTTGCAATACGTTCGTTGATCTTTTTGATTTTTTCATCTTGCTTCATCCGCGATGAAACAATATCACCCAACCGGCTGCGATAAAAATCAGCCATCGCTTTTAATTCTGCAACCGTAAGGTTTTGGTTAGTGCCGCCAATTTTCTGGTTGCTTAAAAGCATCTGCTCTTCCTTATTCAAAATTTCCTTTTGACTTTGTTCGAGAATCAATTGCCTTTGCATTGTCTCTACAGAATCTTTCAAATTCTTAAGCGACTTTGGTACGTTAAACTCATTTAAAAAATTTTGTTGATGGCTGATCCCCAGAATTACAAAACTCCCTTTTCCGGTAACCTGAATGCTCTGCGGATCCAGTTGTGAGGTTAAACCGGTCACTATCAGATTGGTTTTCCCGACCTCCAAACGGGTTCTTACTTCACGCGTAACCTGGGCCTTACTCAAAAAGACTGTAACATCCGTTATTTTGGAATCGACTGGCTTATCAGGTTGGCCAAACGCCATCAAAGAACTAACTACCAGAGCTGATGATAAAAGTTGATTTTTCATGATTTAATGAATTTTGAAAGTAAGATGCAGTCTGAAGTAAATTTCCACATTGCCGGGTATAATTTTTAGTAAAATCTTGAATATTGCCCCCAATCGAACACTTTTGTGCTATGAATGATGTAACGCTCCCTTACAGCCAATTAAGGCAATTTGCCATTGATATTTTTAAGAAGATAAACTGCCCTGACCAAGAGGCAAACCTGGCTGCTGATGTCTTGTTAAACGCAGATCTAAGAGGTATCGACTCTCATGGCCTGGCCCGTTTGTCAGGTTATGTGAGACTTTGGGAAGCCAACCGAATAAATACCAAGCCCAATATTACGATTGTACATGAAACACCAAGTACAGCCGTAGTGGATGGCGATCGGGGCCTAGGGTTGGTGGTAGCGCCAAGAGCCATGCAAATAGCGATTGAAAAAGCTAACAAGGTAGGAACTGGCTGGGTAGCAGTAAAAAACTCAAACCATTTTGGAATAGCTGGCTTTCATGCCATGATGGCTTTGAAACATGATATGATTGGTATGGCCATGACGAATGCCAGCCCATTAGTAGCTCCTACCTTTTCTGTTGAACGTTTGCTGGGAACAAATCCAATTTGCGTAGCTATCCCTGCCGGTAAACAACCTCCTTTTGTTGCGGACTTTGCAACAACTACAGCCGCGAATGGTAAACTTGAAATCCTGCAACGCAAAAACAAAGAGGCACCCGAAGGTTGGATTCAGAAAAAAGATGGCAGTATCTCAACCAACCCCAACGAATTAAAAGATGGTGGCGCCTTGGTGCCGCTTGGCAGCGATCGCGAACATGGTAGTCATAAAGGCTTTTGCCTGGGCGCATGGGTGGATATTTTTTCGGCAGTATTGAGCGGAGCTAATTATGGCCCGTGGGTTCCTCCTTTTGTGAGTTTCCTGGCTCCGCCTACGGACCCGGTTGGCGATGGCATCGGGCACTTCTTTGGCGCGATGCGAGTAGATGCCTTTCGTCCTGCCGATGAGTTTAAAAAACACATGGATAACTGGATTACCAGGTTTCGTTCTGCAAAAACGGTTGAGGGTCAAGATCATTTAATTATACCCGGAGATCCTGAGCGAGAAAGCGAACAAGAAAGAATTAAGGCAGGCATTCCATTAAATGGAAAAGTTGCACAAGACCTTAAAGAACTTGTGCAACTTTTCCATTTAATGGAATGCC
>DAOOCD010000099.1:0-6873 GCA_035408225.1 Cyclobacteriaceae bacterium
AGATACGACAGTAAACGGAGAAGCTTCGAAATTTGCTTTAAGGGCTGTTAATCCATTTTTTGTAAACGGATTATAAGGCACATAAACTTTTATATCAGTACCTGTAATTATTGTTGAATCACTTGATATCCTGATATATTTTTCATCAGCGTCTCTTCCTACTATCTCTTCAAACCAAAACTTTGTGATATCCTTATCATCGCTTTTAATAACAATAGACAACGGAGCAGAAACAGTGCGTTTAACACTTTTTCCATCCAATGAATAATTGGTAGTAACAACTACCGGAGCAAACGTGCCAGGCTCATCATAGGTATACTTAACCGTTGTTGTAGAACCACCTGCAAATTGAGATTTGCTGACCAAAATACCTGCTTTGCCGGTGTTCTCTTCGCCTTTAGGAAGGATAGTGACTGCAGAAGCATCGGCAGCAGTAACGGTAAACGTGAATTCTGTATCACCCACCAAACCAGTAGTTGCATTAACCGTAATGGTTGATGCTGGCGGTGCAGAGACATCTTCATCGCTGTTACAACTGCTCACAAGCAGGTAAACAGCGAGTAGCGAGAATAATTTTAAGCTAATTTTCATACTTAAGCGTTCATTTGGTTTGTGGTGATAAATCGATTCGTGTAGAAGATCGCCCCTCCGTTTTGCATACCGGAAGATCTCGGCAAGACCCCCTCAAAAGCATCTGACAATTTTCTTTGTAGAGTTTTTCCATAGTTGATTAATCGGGTTAATTGTTTAGGGTAAAAGAATTATATAAGGACTAAGTAAGTGTTCACAAAACATTGTATTGGTTCAAAACTCGGAACAAAATAAAATTAATATGTCTTTTTCCATCGCTAAAGGTAATAAATACTTTAACAATCGATTGCACAATCGATTCCGTAAACGGTAGCGAGGTCGTTTGAAGCCTGTCTTATAGTCCTAACAACCATTAGTGTCTGGGTTGTGTTGTGGCCGCACACAGCGTAATGTGTGTGCGCACACACATTCTCAAGAAATAATTGTATTTTGAATCGTGGTACGCTATTCGATACCCAGTTTTTAATCGAAACTCACATGCAACCAAAGAATATTCGGATCAAGGATATAGCTGCGATGGCTGGCGTTTCAGAAGGAACTGTAGATCGTGTTCTGCACAAGCGTGGAAAAGTGTCGGAAACTGCAGCAAAAAGGGTTCGGCAAGTTCTTGATGAAATTAACTACAAGCCAAACCTTATTGCCCGAACGTTAGGCACCAACAGAAATTACCGCATTGCAGCGTTAATGCCAGATCAAAAACTGGATCCCTATTGGAAACAATCCTTTGAGGGAATTTCTGCCGGAGAATCTCAATTGGCTCAATTAGGAATTCACTTTACCATTGAACATTCTTTTTTCGATCCCCATAAAAAAGAATCCTTCCAGGAGGCAGCCCTCAAGGTATTTCACTCTCGCCCTGATGCCGTATTGGTAGCACCCCTATTCTACTATGCTTCTATCCCTTTCTTCAAAGAGCTATCAGAAGCTCAGATTCCGTTCATACTTGTAAACACGTATATTCAAGAGGTTAAGGCACTCAGTTTTATCGGTCAGGATTTGTTTAAGAGTGGTCGACTTGCCGCAGAACTTATTACTAAGGGTCAACCTTCGAATGCTTCGTATGCAATAGTACATATCGATGAGGATCTCACGAATTCGGTACACTTAAAAGAGAAAGAGCGCGGGTTCCGGGAATTTTGTCAAATAAACCTCAATGCTTCCATCCATTCTTTTGTTCTGGGCACTCCGCAAAGTTCTACCTTTCGAGATCAATTAACCAAAGTTTTAAAAACTCCTGAGTTATCCGGGATATTTGTAAGCACATCCAAAGCGTACCTGGTAGCTCCTACCATTAAGCATGAAAATGCTGCTGTAAGAATTGTTGGCTATGATTTGATAAAACAGAATCTCGAATGTCTCCAAAATGGGACCATTGATTTCCTGATTAACCAAAATCCTATGCGGCAAGCTAAATTGGGAATACAGACATTAGCTAACTATTTATTATTCAAGAAGAACACTCCCCCGCTTCATCTTTTTCCACTGGAGATTATCACCTCGCAGAATGTTTCAACTTATTTGTCGCACGAGGGCAATCTTTCGGGTATAATCGTTTGACCTTTTAGTCGTATTTTCGCGACTTGATTATTCTATGAAACAGTTTGAACGCTATCCCGTCTCGTTAACCAATTCACTATCCGGCAAAAAGGAACTTTTTAAATCTATCAACCCGGGCTTTTTAGGAATGTACGTCTGCGGGCCTACGGTTTACAATAATGTTCACCTCGGCAATGTCAGAACGTTTCTGACCTTCGATATAGTCTCAAGATACTTCCGTTTTCTTGGGTATAAAGTTCGCTATGTACGCAACATTACCGATGTAGGTCATCTCGAAAATGATGCCGATGAAGGCGAAGATAAGATCGCCAAGCGAGCACGTCTTGAACAATTGGAACCTATGGAGGTAGTGAAACACTATACAGAAGGGTTTCATGAGGTTATGCGTCAATTCAATATTCTCCCCCCCAGTATTGAGCCGAGTGCTACGGGGCATATTGTTGAGCAGGTTGAAATTACAAAGAAACTCATAGATAAAGGACTTGCATACGAGTCCAATGGATCTGTCTATTTCAACGTTAGAAAATATAATCAGGAGCATCATTACGGAATTCTTTCGGGCCGCAATATTGAAGAGTTGATGGAGAGCGGAAGGGACCTCGACAATCAGGATGAGAAGCATGAGAAAATAGATTTCGCCCTTTGGAAGAAAGCATCACCTTACCACATTATGCGTTGGCCTTCTCCATGGGGCGATGGCTTTCCTGGTTGGCACATTGAATGCACGGTAATGAGCACTAAATATCTTGGTGAAACATTTGATATTCATGGCGGGGGTATGGATTTGAAATTCCCTCATCACGAATGTGAAATTGCACAGGGTACCGGAGCCACCGGGAAGACCCCGGTTAACTATTGGCTGCACTCAAATATGCTTACGGTAAATGGTCAGAAAATGAGCAAGTCGCTCGGTAATTCTTTTTTGCCTAGCGAACTCTTTTCCGGTACGCATCCCTTGCTCGACAAAGGATATGGGCCAATGGCGGTTCGGTTTTTTATGTTGCAATCGCATTACTCCAGCACCCTCGATTTTTCAAATGAAGCCCTGCAAGCAGCTGAAAAGGGATTCAAAAAGTTGATTAATGCACTCGGGTTAATTAAAAAGATGGAGCATCCGGGTACCCAAGGTTCGGGCAAAGAAGCGACTGGCGAACTAACCCGCCTTGCCAATGAATGTTATCTTACCATGAGTGATGACTTCAATACTGCAAAGACCCTGGCTGTGCTATTTGAAATGTCTTCCCGTATTAATGACATGAAGGCTGGTAACCTGCGAATTGCCGAGCTAGATCCTGAAGTTTTTAATACCTTCAAAGACACTTATATCGGGTTTATGGAAAGTGTTTTGGGTCTTGAGGAAGAAAGGGAACAAAACGATGAGGTCTTAAAAGGTACAATCAATCTGCTGATCGAGTTGCGCAAGAAAGCCCGGACTGACAAAAACTTTGCACTCTCTGATAAAATCAGGGATGATCTGAAAAAACTTGGCATCCAAATCAAAGATGGAAAAGACGGTGAGATGGCTTACACATTTGAGTAGTCAGGCACTACTTCTTTTCCGTTTTCTCCGAGTTACTTACAAAAGCAATTCGTTTACTATCGGGTGACCATGAGGGCACATTAATGGTTCCCTGTCCACCATAGAGGTATGCAATTACCCGCGGGGCTCCGCCACTCGCTGGCATCAATCGCAGCATAACCCGTTTATACGATGGGTGATCATTCGGAGCTATCGTAGTTGGAAACGAAATAAAGGCAATCCACTTTCCATCCGGTGAGATGTGCGGAAACCAATCGTTGTATTCGTCAAACGTAATTTGTTCTTTGGCCGATCCATCGGGCTTCATGCGCCAAAGTTGCATCGTACCACTCTCACTCGAATTATAATAGATATACTTTCCATCGGGCGAATATTCGCAGCCATCCACGTGATAACTATCATTCGTAGTTAGCTTAATTTCCTCACCCCCATTCACACTGATTTTATAGATGTCATAATTCTTTCCATCGCGTTGGCCCACAAAAACAAGGTCCTTACCGTTGGGTGCCCAGCCATGCAGGTACGAAGGTGTTTTCTCGGTTATTAGTTTAGGTGTTCCTCCACTTAGTGGAACTGTATAAACTGTTGAACCCCCACCTGGCAATCCTTCGCGCTGATGACTGATCGCAAGCATTTTTCCATCAAAAGAAATAACGTGATCATTATTATTGTTATCGGCAAAATCAGTATTGAGTTTTTCAATAACCCCGCCTGCTACTGGTATCGTAAACAACGATCCGCCTTCATTGAATAATAACTTCTTGCCGTCCGGCATCCAATTAGGTGCTTCAAAACGACCTGTTGATTCGTGAATCACTTTTCTCTTGCCATCGAATACATTCAATACTTCCATCCTGCAGCCTATAAATCCTTGCTGATAAGGATTATAAGTATCGGCTACGGGTTTATCAATCCTCACATTCCAGGCCTTGGCCTCTTCAATCACATTTTCATTGTGTGCAGAAATAAAGAGCCCTACCAATACATTATCTGCCAATGCATTTAACGCGTACCTTCCCACTTCCTGAAGGGGCTCACCTACCGCGGCCACACGCATGATGTAATCACGGCCGGCTCGTTCTATTTGTATTATCTGAATCTTCTTTTTAGGGAATCGAATCTCATCTTCCGGATCACGCATGTGTGCTCCGCGCAATTGCCGCCACTGCAAGGCAGTGAGACCATCTCCATGCATCGTGGCAATAATGTGAGGAGCATCGTCATCGGTGGAACTGCGTACCATCCACCCGATTTTTCGATGCGGATCAGTGCCTTTGCTAACAAATTCAAAATTGGCGGTGGCGATAAAATCGCCATTAATTTTTTTGTAGGTATAATGAAACTCATCGCGACCAAACCAGATGTTATAGCCACTACCTTTCAATTGGTATTCCTGACTTTCATTATCGTAAATAGTTGTGCCTTGATTTTTAGGTTTTCCTACGTCCATATGATTTTCAAAAATACCCACAGGAGTTTGCGACAAAGCTGGGTAGACAAAACAACTAATCCATAAAATCCCAACAAGTGTTTTCATAGTCTGAATTTAAGGTAGTGAATAATGAAGGCATTCAATATTAATTATTTAATCAGAACTTTCTTGCCCAACAGAGAGTTAAATCTGAGATTGCCGAACTTCATGATTCTCAAAAAGCTTTTCATTTTACCCATTCGAATATACCAGGCCACTTTATCCCCATTGTTGGGAGCCCATTGTCGCCATTCACCCTCCTGTTCACAATATACAATTGAGGCCATCCAGGAATGGGGCGTTTTGAAAGGAACCTGGCTGGGGGCCAAACGAATTGCACGATGCCATCCCTGGGGAACCAGTGGATTTGATCCGGTGCCCAAAAAGAAATAAAACCGTTCCTCAGCCCCTGCGGTTAGTCAGAGATTCTTTCTTCTGATTTGTGAAAATAAAATCTACATTTAGAGGAGTTAAATAGTTTCTCTCCTTATGCCTGATTTCCAAATTAAGAAGACTCCAAAAGATTATGATGTTTGTATTGTTGGTTCCGGTGCAGGTGGCGGTATGGCTGCTTATGTATTGGCAAACGCAGGCATTAAAGTCGTGCTGCTTGAAGCCGGTCCACTTTACGATCCCGCTAAAAATGTAACTCAATTAAAATGGCCATGGGAATCGCCACGCAGAGGCGCCAGTACTCCACTCAGAAATTTTGGTGACTTTGATGCAGCCTATGGTGGCTGGGAATTGGAAGGCGAGCCATATACCCGCAAAGATGGAACTAAGTTCGATTGGTTTCGCTCGCGCATGCTGGGCGGCCGCACCAATCACTGGGGGCGGATATCACTGCGTTTTGGTCCGAAAGATTTTAAACGCAGAAGCATCGATGGATTAGGTGATGATTGGCCTATTGGATATGAAGATGTAGCTCCCTATTACGATAAGATTGATCAACTCATAGGAATCTTTGGATCAAAGGAAAATCTACCCAACGATCCCGATAGTATTTTTCTTCCGCCACCCAAGCCCCGACTGCATGAACTATTTATTAAAGAGGCTGGTACAGCATTGAATATCCCTGTTATTCCTTCACGTCTTTCCATTTTAACTAAACCAATCAATAAAGACAGAGGCGCATGCTTCTTCTGTTCGCAATGTAATCGGGGATGCACCGTTTACGGGGATTTCTCATCCTCTTCGGTACTTGTTAAACCTGCATTGAATACCGGTAATGTAGATGTGATTCCGAATGCCATGGTGCGTGAAGTCAATACCAATTCGGAAGGTAAAGCAACGGGTGTTTCCTTCGTTAATAAAGATGATAAGCAAGAGTATACAGTTAACGCAAAAATAGTTGTTTTAGCCGCCAGTGCCTGCGAATCAGCGCGGCTATTACTTAACTCGAAATCAACACAATTCCCGAATGGTCTTGCAAACTCGAGCGGAGTGGTTGGTAAATATTTACACGATTCAACGGGTGCCGACATGGGTGGAATTCTTCCAAAACTGGTTGGCCGCAAAAGATATAATGAAGATGGTGTGGGTGGCATGCATGTGTACACACCCTGGTGGCTTGACAGTAAAAAACTTGACTTCCCGCGCGGTTATCATATCGAATATTATGGTGGCATGGGTATGCCTGGCTATGGGTATGGTTTTGGCATGCAAGGCACCAATGGAAAATATCCGGGCCGTGATGGAAAACAAAAAGAGGCCG
>DAOOCD010000099.1:6973-8201 GCA_035408225.1 Cyclobacteriaceae bacterium
ATGCAAGGCACCAATGGAAAATATCCGGGCCGTGATGGAAAACAAAAAGAGGCCGGAGGTTATGGGGCCTCACTGAAAGACGATTATCGCTATTTCTATGGTGCTTCGTTTGGAATGAGTGGACGTGGTGAATCCATTGCTATGGAAAGTAACTATTGTGAGATCGATCCCAACACAGTTGATAAATATGGAATTCCGGTATTGCGTTTTCATTACAAATGGACGGATCACGAAGTGAAGCAGGCAAAACATATGAAGGAAACCTTCGCAGAAATCATTGACACAATGGGTGGTGTGGTAACGTATGGAAAAGATGGCCCTGAAAATGATTATGGACTTGCTGCACCGGGTCGAATTATACACGAAGTAGGAACGACTCGCATGGGTAACGATCCAAAAAAATCAGTGGTAAACAAACACAATCAGGCACACGATGTAGATAATCTTTTTATTGTTGATGGTGGTCCGTTCGTATCGCAAGCCGATAAAAATCCTACATGGACGATCTTGGCTTTATCCATGCGTGCCAGTGAATATATTATTGACGAATTAAAGAAACAGAATATATGACCTCACCCTAAATCCCTCTCCAAAGGAGAGGGACTTTAAGAGAAGTCAACAAAAAGAATATTTCAAAACTTAAATTAAATCCTCTTACCTCTCTCCTTTGGAGAGGGGCCAGGGGTGAGGTTATGGATAGAAGAAAATATTTAAAAACACTGGCAGTCGGTTCCCTGGGGGCCACGGCACTGATTGGCCAATCTTGCGAACCGGTAAAAGAGAAAGGTCCGGAAGTTCCAACTTTCTCCATCGACCGCACGCCTGCCGAACTGGAGCGTGAACAAAAACTCCTGAGTGAGACTTTCTTTGATGAACACGAGATGAAAACCATTTCAATCCTGAGTGATATAATCATTCCCAAAGACGTAACTTCAGGCTCGGCTACCGATGCAGCTGTTCCGGCCTTTATCGAATTTATTGTAAAGGATATGCCCCGGCATCAAACGCCCATGCGAGGTGGTTTGAAATGGCTTGATATCCAATGTATGAAACGATTCAATGCAGATTTTGCTTCATGCAGTTCAACTCAACAAATTGAAATGGTTGACGAAATTGCCTATCCGGAAAAAGCGAAACCTGAAATGCAACAGGGCGTAGCATTCTTTAACCTGATGCGAGACCTTACGGCCTGTGGGTTCTTCACCAGTGAAATAGGAATCAAAGATTT
>DAOOCD010000099.1:8301-11791 GCA_035408225.1 Cyclobacteriaceae bacterium
TTTAAAATTACGTTATGACTACCAGAAGAAGTTTCATTAAGAAAGCGGGCCTTGCTGCGGGAGCAGTAACTATCATTCCACGGTATGTATTGGGCGGAAACGGTTTTGTAGCCCCGAGTGATAAGATCTATGTGGCCGGCATTGGTGTGGGCGGAAAAGGAGAAAGCGATATTGCCATGTTTGCAAAAAGTGGTAAGGCAGAAATTTCTTTCCTCTGCGATGTAGACGACCGCAGGGCAGCGAATACAGTAAAGAATTTTCCCAAAGCCAAATATTACAAAGACTATCGCAAAATGCTGGATGAAAATCACAAAAGCATTGATGCGGTTTCCGTTTCTACTCCCGATCACATGCATGCTATTCAGGCTTTGGCTGCCATGGAGTTGGGCAAGCATGTGTATGTGCAAAAGCCGTTGACGCATGACATTCACGAAGCACGTATGCTCACGGAAGCAGCGAAGAAATATAAAGTAGTCACTCAAATGGGTAATCAGGGCGCATCGGGTGATGGCGTTCGGCAAATGCGCGAGTGGTATGATGCCGGATTAATTGGCGATGTGCATACTGTATACTGCTGGACTAACCGACCTGTTTGGCCGCAAGGAATTCCATGGTCAGACAAGAAAGCAGAAATACCAAAAGAGTTGGATTGGAACTTATGGCTTGGTACTGCCCCTGCCAAAGATTATGTAGAGAAGATTGTGCCGTTCAACTGGCGCGGCTGGTGGGATTATGGCACAGGCGCTTTGGGCGACATGGCATGCCATATTATCGAGCCTCCGTTCCGCGTGCTTGGCCTTGGTTATCCCACGGAAGTGGAGTGTAGCGTAGGTAGTGTTTATGTAGATGAATTCAAGCGTGGATATTTTCCAGATAGTTGTCCGCCTTCTTCACATGTAATCATGACCTATCCCGGTAAGGAAGGAAAGCCCAATGTTAAATTCCATTGGATGGATGGCGGTATCCAACCGGAAAGGCCCGAAGAATTAGGTCCCAATGAAATGATGGGTGATGGTGGCAATGGGGTGATTATGGTTGGTACAAAAGGTAAGATGATGTGCAGCACCTATGGTATCAATCCACAACTGTTACCAACATCACGCACTAAAGAAGTAAGTACACCACAAACGTATAAGCGTGTCACAGGCGGGGCCGAAGGGCATTATGCGCAATGGGTAGAAGGGTGTATTGCCGGATATGGAAAATCAGAATTATCATCTCCTTTTGATTTAGCCGGTCCGCTCACCGAGGGATTGTTGATGGGCAATCTCGCCATTCGCAGTTATGATATCCGTAAACCAAGACCTAATGGAAGACCTGATCAGTTTGATTATCCAGGACGCTTCATTAAGTTGATATGGGACGGCCCTAATATGAAGATCACCAACTTTGATGATGCCAATCAATTTGTAAAACGCGAGTATCGCATCGGATGGTAATTCAAAGTAGGCAGTCCTGACGCTGGCGGTCAGGATGCTGACATTTATCGTCAGCATAAGCAGTTAACAACAAGCAATAGGCAGATTTCATTGATAACGTGTGAGACTGCCTATTGCAATTTATCAGCAAATACAATCTTTATAGAACTGATTTTCAAAACCGATTAGTATGCCAATACAAAAACTCCCCGTTGCAAAAGCGAATCTCTCCAGAAGGAAATTCATTAAGCAAGCGGTGATGGCTGGTTCAGCGTTCACCATCATTCCACGATTTGTTTTAGGTGGCAATGGGTATTTAGCCCCAAGTGATACACTTTACGTGGCCGGCATTGGCGTGGGCGGCAAAGGCACCGTTGACCTGGTGGGTATTGCTAAAAATCCAAAAGCTAAAATTTCTTTTCTATGCGATGTGGACGACCGGCAGGCCGTTGAATCAAGAAACAATTTTCCTGTTGCGAAGTACTATAAAGACTTCCGTGTGATGCTGGATAAAGAAGCCAAAAACATCGATGCAGTTTCTGTAACAACGGCCGACCACACGCATGCTGTAGCTGCCATGGCTGCCATGCAACGCGGTAAACATGTGTATGTACAAAAGCCCCTGACCCATGATATCTATGAAGCCCGCATGCTTACTGAAGCGGCCAGGAAATACAAGGTGGTTACCCAGATGGGAAATCAATTTGCCTCTGCTGATTTTGTACGCACGGCCAAAGAATGGGTTGATGCAGGATTGATTGGCGATGTTACCAATGTACTCACCTGGTCAAGCCGCCCCGTGTGGCCACAAGGCATACCTACACCAACCGGTAAATATGAAATACCCAAAGAACTTGATTGGGATTTATGGCTTGGCCCTGCAAAAGAAATTGAATACAATCCTGCCTATCATCCTTTCAATTGGCGCGGGTGGTGGAGTTTTGGAACCGGTGCCCTTGGTGACATGGCTTGTCATATCATGGATCCGGCCTTTCGCATTTTACCGATTGATTATCCCACGGAAGTGGAATGCAGCACAACCACCGCGTGGTCTGATTTTTTTGAAATGGCCGACTACAAAGACAGTTGTCCGGCTTCTTCCATCATCCATATGAAGTTTCCACGAACGGACGGCAAAGGGAACATTACGTTTACCTGGATGGATGGCGGACTTGTACCCAAACGCCCGGATGAATTGTTACCCGATGAAGTGATGGGCGGAGGTGACTTAGGCAATGGCTACATCTTTGAAGGAACGAAAGGTAAGTTGATGGGCAATTATAATTGGGGTCCTGTATTGCTGCCAACTGCGCGGATGAAGGAAGTTACGTTTCCCAAGCAGACAATACCACGCATACCCGGTGCGGAAAACGGACATTATACCGAATGGGTAGATGCCTGCCTTGCTGGATATGGAAAAAAAGAACTTAGCTCACCCTTTGAATATGCAGGACCTTTTACCGAAGCTGTATTGATGGGGAATCTTGCCATCCGGAGTTATGGCATGCGCAACGAAAAAGGATTTCCCGGAAGGAAAAAGCTCTTGTGGGATGCGAAGAACATGAAGATCACCAATTTTGATGAAGCCAATCAATTTGTAAAGCGCGAGTACAGAACGGGTTGGAGTCTTTAGCCGCAGAGGGCACTAAGATTCGCAAAGGCAACGAATGTAAATGAAGTGATCTGTTATCTTGGCATCCTTTGCGAGGATTTTTTTCGCATGCTTAGCGGTAAAATTTGACCGCTAAATTCTCAGTTCGTAAAGATAAAATGGAAGACAAAAAATTCATTGAACAACAACTTGTAACAAATACAGAAGCATTCACGCGCTTTGTATCTGCGCAAACCGAGCACCAGTTTGTAAATACTCCCAACGGTAAATGGTCGGTAGGACAAAACCTGGAACACCTTATCCGAAGTCTGGCCCCTGTAAACCAGGCGCTTTTGCTACCCGGATTTATATTGCGCCTTTTATTTGGAACACCCAATCGAAAGCCCCGTACCTATGAGGAACTTGTGGATCGGTACAACCAAAAACTTGCTGCCGGTGGCCGCGCATCGGGCCGGTTTGT
>DAOOCD010000100.1:0-11629 GCA_035408225.1 Cyclobacteriaceae bacterium
AGGCCTATTCCCTGCACTAATAGAAGTTGCGCCTCGGATACGAACCGAAACTCCACCACCGGGTGTTCCTGATGATTGAGTTACTTGCACCCCTGCCACCTGTCCTTGCAATGCCTGATCTAATCCATTAACAGAAAGATTTTTTAAATCATCAGCATTCACTGTTGAAATTGCGCCTGTAATGTCTTTTTTAGAAATAGATGTATAGCCCACAACAACAATTTCACTAAGTTCATTGGCCGCTTCTTCCAGTTCGATGGTAATATTGGATTGACCATCGTACACGAGTTCCTGAGTTTTATAACCAACAAATGAAAAAACAACCGTAGTCCCAAGCGTAACATCTACCGTAAAAGCTCCTTCGATATCGGTAACGGCACCTTTTGCAGTGCCTTTTAAAACAACATTCACCCCGGGCAATCCCTCCTTATTGACGGCAGCTACAACCTTACCTGAAAGCCGTTGAGCCTGAGCCTCTAAGATCAGAGGACCAAGGAATATGAATAACAATAGAAATCTCATTACGGCAAAATGACCCATTATGCTTAAAATTAAAAATTAAACCCAAAAGTTCAAGCAAAGACTTGCCGGTCATCAGGCTTACTTTTATAAAAGTCGACTAATCTTGTTTTTTTCGAGATCAATTGATCAAGTTAATCCTCGAATTCAGCCTAATTTCTTTTATCGTCCTAAACAGAAAGAAGAATGTCATTGCTGGCATATCTCTATATAAATAGTGTGGTCTTTAATAGTTGAAATTGGTAGCTTGCTTAAGTCCCTATATCAAAACATCAATCCCGCTTATATGAAAAATCCCACAAAAAAATCACCTGCTCCTATCAACCGCAGAAAATTCATTGGAGGTGTGGCCTCGGCTGCACTCGCCTTTTCAATTGTGCCCAGGAATGTTCTTGGAGGGTCTGATTTTATTGCCCCCAGCGATAAATTAACCATGGCTTATATTGGCACGGGTACACAAGGTCTGCGCGAAATGCTGCCGTTGTTGTCTGTTCCTGAACTTCAGATTGTGGCCATATGCGATCCTAACAAAGAGGCTGTTGGTTATCGCGATTGGGGTACCGATTATCTGCGTAACGAAATCAGGGAAAAATTAAAAAACCCTGCCTGGATATCGGGTGGAGAAAATGTGATACCCGGAGGTCGGGATAATGCGAAAGACATTGTTGACACCTACTATAAAAATTCACGTGCATCCGATAAATACAAAAGTTGTGCTGCCTATGCTGATTTTCGCGAGCTTTTTGAGAAAGAAAAAGATCTTGATGCTGTTAAGATTATGACCCCGGATCATCTTCATGGCCTAATCGCAATGGCTGCGCTTAAAAGAGGTAAACATGTTACCATGCATAAGCCTATATCCAATCGATTAATGGAAGGAAAACAGGTAATAGACATGGCAAAAAAATCAAGTGCCACTACACATTTGATTGCATGGGATTCCAACGGATCAATGGATACCACAATGGAGTGGATAAATCGAGGCGCGATTGGCACGTTGAAGGAAGTGCATAACTGGACGGCCCGACCTGTGTGGCCACAATATACAACCATGCCTAAAGACACACCTCCCGTTCCTAAAGGTCTCGATTGGGATTTGTGGCTGGGGCCCGAACATGAGCGGCCCTATCATCCCAATTTCACCAACATGGTTTTTCGTGGCTGGTATGATTTCGGTGGCGGCTCGATGGCAGATATGGGTCATTATAGTTTATGGACTGTTATTAATGCGTTGCAGTTAGAAGCGCCTTCAATTATTGAGCCTACGTTAAGTCATGTTTGTGATTTTAATAATGTTGTCCCCTTTCAGATTAGAAATGATTTTTCCTTTCCGCTGGCCAGCACCGTTCGCTTTAAATTTCAGGCAAAAGGATCGCGACCAGCTATTGATTTAGTTTGGTATGATGGCGGCATGCGGCCTGCCGTACCAGAAGAGTTGTATAAGCAAAACAAAGAGATGCCACATGAGGGGATGATGTTTGTTGGCGATCAGGGAAAAATAATGGCCGACTTTCATGGAAAGAATCCACAGATTATCTCAGGCAAGCAGGCGGGTGAAACCAAAAAAGATGCTGAACCCGACTACAGTTCGGAAAGCTATGTTCCTAAAGATTTTATTAATGCATGTCTTACCGGCAAACAGTGCCCGGGAAGTTTGCGCGATGCATGGCCCCTTACTGAAGCAATCAACTTGTACGCGGTAGCCTTGCGCACCGGAAAGGCACTCTACTACGATGCCACTTCAATGAAAATTACTAACGTACCCGAGGCAAATAAATATCTGAACAGGGAATACCGCAAAGGATGGGAACCATCCACTATTTGAGTTACTTAAAAATGAAACGAAAAATCAATTCGGAATAGACATTGAGATAGAAGAGAGTATCTTAAAGAAAGATTAAGGCCTGCTGAAGACTAGTAATACTTCATCTTCATCATAACCTCTTTGTTTCCTGTTAAGGTAAACTGAAAATCAGAGTAGACGGGTCTTCGATATGCTTTATGGTGATAGTCCGAGAAAGCATGCCCTTCTTTTGGGAAAACCCAACCCATATCCAACTTAAGATCGCTATTCTCATCATCGAGCAGGGAGATCCCCATCGTTTTAGACGTGAAACCATCATAGGTTGCTGTGAACGTACTACCCACTATTTCCGACTTTGGAACGACAATTCTCAAAAAACCCTTATCGTGAGGAAACGGATTGGCCTCATCGTAAAACTTAAAATAAAGAACGCCCTTCTTATTACGAATGTCCGTTACGGTGATTGTTATCGAGTATCTGGGTTCATCAGAATTCGGGCTAGAAATACTCTCATTCTCCATTAAAACTGAAAACTTATCATTCGGATCCTTAGAACGGAATGCCGTGGCAAAGACGGCATCCTCCTGCGCATAGGTAAAGGCAGGAGTCAACAAAACAAAAAAGAGAATGAGACAGGCTAGTTTATAAATCACTCTTGTAAGATACGAAAATTGTTTGATCTGATCAGAAGTTGTATGCATTCAACTACCACTTCAATGAAATCCCTTGAGAATTTTCATCAACACTTTCTCTTCATGGGTGAATTGAGTTCGGCTACTAATCTTCTCCACCGCATCCAATTCCTTCAAATATTTTTGCAGGTTGTTTTCCTCATACAGTCGGATCAGACCCGGATGCACATAATACTTACGACACACGGTTCGGGTGTTACCAAGCTTCGCACTTACTTCATCGAGGGCCAACAGGATATTTTGTTTACAGGCTGCTTGTGTCAATGCCTGGCCAATGGAATGAAATGATCTTAAGATATTTAATGACCCTGCCCAAAGCCGAAAGTCTTTGGCGCTGAAATCCATACCCGAAGCATCCTTGATGTATTGATTTACACTTCCGGAATCAATGCTTGTGCGTGACCCATCGGGTTGGTAATATTGAAAGAGTTCTTCACCCGGTATATCGCGACACTCTTTCACGATGCGAGCGAGTCGTTTATTTTGGAGAGAGATTTTATGGTAAATACCTTTCTTGCCTTTGAAGGCAAAATTCATTTCACTGCTGCTGATTTTAATATGTTTGTCTTTCAACGTAGTAAGTCCATAGGTGCCATTCATCTTTTCATAGCCCTGGTTACCCACGCGTATGTAAGTACGTTCCATGAGGAGGATGACCGCGGCCAACACTTTTTGTTTTGTCAATTCCTTACCAGCTATGTCTTTTTCCAATTGCTTTCGAAGCTGGGGCAGTGCATGACCGAAGGCATAGAGTCGGTGAAATTTTGTCTCACTCCGTACACTATTCCAAAGAACATGATAGCGGTATTGTTTTCTGTTTCTGTCATCGACACCAGTTGCCTGAACATGCCCCGAAGGGTTTGAGCAAATCCAGACATTTTTCCAGGCAGGAGGAATGGCAAGTTTCTTAATTCGCTCCAGCGTCTTTTTATCAACGATGGATTTATTCTTGAAGAAATACGTTGCTCTTTTTCCCGATACTTTCCGTGAAATGCCTGGTATGTTATCCTTTACGTAAACCAAATCCACGGCTGCAGCCGTCCGGGCATAGTCTTTATCAAGTGACCGGAATTCCTTATGCGAAAAATCGATAACAGCATCTTTCTTCATAGGCTCAATGTGGGAAGGTTGCTGACTACTATATTAAAAATAGTATCTTTTTGTCCAGCATGCAAGCTCATCCCATTAGCTCCAACTCAAGCATCTTTGAAATTTGTTAGTTGAACAACCCAATAAACAGGATATATGGCGGGTTAAACGCTATGCTAAATTTCAACCCGTTCACTATCTTTACAAACCTATGCCTCCCAAAAACAATGAAGTTAGTTCACATCAATGGAGAGATATTATTATCAGTTCCATTATTTCAATTGTAATAACAATCGTATTCGGTTATTACTTTTTATACGTGGGTATTCGTGAACGAAAACCTACTTTTTATGTAGACCCTACCCGCACTACCATACTGGATAAAGAAAATGCTGCCAATGCGCCACTGATGCTATTAAAATCAAATGGCGATACAATTACCTCGGATGTTACCTCCATTTACTTTTACTTCTTCAACCAGGGTGAGGAAACTATCAAGCAGGAAAATATTTATGCCCCGCTTAAAATCGTATTGAGTGACAAAGCAGAAATTCTTGATTTTAAAATCCTTAAAGTTGCAAGACCTGTATCTGGAATTGAAGTAACCCGTGACACTCTCAGTAATTCACTAGACATCAAATTGAAAGCACTCGAAAAAGATGATGGCCTGGTTGGACAAATTATTTTTGAGGGAAATAAAAATTCGAGTATCCATCTTGAAGGCGGGATTGAAGGGGTGAAACAATTTGAGACCCATCTCCTAAGTATTGATCCCCTCTACTTTTTTGGAGCTGTTGTAATCTTTTTGATAGCCTCTTATGTATTTCTACTATTGAGCAGGCGTAATCCAAAGAATTCACCAAAACTACTCTTCTTTTTTTCAGCTATTCCTATCCTCTATTTATTGCTGATGCTCTATAAAACAGAATGGTTCATAACACGTGACTTACCCGAAACTCTTCAACTTGAGCAATATCAGGATGGGCAAACCGATTCGTTTTTTGGTATTGAAAGTTGGTTTAAATAAGCCGCCTCTTTACATCAGGCACCAAAGAGATTTATCTCAATAAATTCATTTCTGAATTTTCCGGTTGGGTCGTATTGATTTAGTAATCGCTTAAAATCATTTAGCCGCTCATAGTTCCGTTGGAGGAATTGTAAACAACTTTGCCCAATGCGGCTTTGGATTATAGGGGGCCAGTTTCTCTTCAACCTGTGGGAGTAAGCCCATCACCGTATCCCACTCTTGTTTCCAGGTTGTATGAATTGCCACACAACCTTTTTTGTAGCACGGACTCATCCACAACTCATCAGCATCAACGGCCCGTATTTCAGAAATAAATAAGTGCGGAGTTGTTTTTTCATGGAGTGTCTCCATTGCCATGATCGCTTCATAAGCCTGCTCAACCGGAACAAAGTATTCAGCCTGCAACTCTTTGCCCGTACTGGGGGTAAAGCCCATTTTAAAGTGCGGCATGCGTTCGTACCAAGGGCCAGGCACTCCCATTTGTTCTGTACAATTCTCAGCCGACTGGTCTTCCACCGGGTGCATATTTTGTGTAGCCAGTTTAGCTCCATAAAATTCAGGAGGTGCTTCAACAGGCGCACTTCCTTCTTCAATGCGGCTTTTTATCCAGACTTCATTAATATTTCTATTTCTCCAATCGGTAAACAGGCTTACACTGTATCCACTGGACATAATCGCCATGAAATTCTTTTCCAGTTCAACCATTGGCAAATTGCGATACACCACCTGTTGCATATTGAATGTGGGCTGAAGTTCGAGCGTAACTTTTGTAACCAACCCTAATGCACCTAACCCAACTACCGCCCCATAAAATGAATCCCCATCTTTCTTTGACAACGAAACCAGGTCGCCTGCAGCGTTTACAAATTCAATACTCGAGACACCCGTAGCCAGATTTCCATTTCTAACCCCCGAACCATGTGTTGCCGTGGCTATAGATCCTGCAATGGAAATGTGTGGCAAGGATGCCAGATTATGAAGCGCATACCCATTCTCATGAAGATATTGACAGAGCTCACCGTACTTCATGCCTGCTTCCACGGTTACCTTGTTTGCTAACTTATCTAAAGAGACTATTTTGTTTAATTCCTTTGAGGAAATCTGATTTTCAGTGCTGTCGGCAATCTTGTTAAAAGAATGCCGCGAGCCAAGGCCTCTGAGTTTTGAGCATCTCCTTACAATTTCCTGAACCTGCTCCACCGTGGTTGGATAATGAACATTGCCCGTACTGTATTCTAAATTACCGGCCCAATTTTTCAATGGCTCCTGATTTGGCGTACAAGCTACCAATCTCGAAAGCATAGATCCCGCCACCAACGCAGTGGATGTCTTTAGAAACGTTCTCTTATCCATATATAGTGTGCATTATAAAAATAAGGTACCGCTGAAAATCGGCAATTACAAATGGTCACCCAAAGCAACATTAACCATTCCATTTGTCGTCTATGCATTTTTTGTAACTTGAGTCGCAAGCAGGGATATGAGTACTATGACAGAAAATGCAGTTGTTAATTGTGCCGCCTACTGTGGCGGTTTGCGGGTAGCCAATGTTGATATGGACAATATCAATGAAGTGCTGAAACAACCTGATAAATTTGTTTGGATCGGTTTGCATGAGCCCGAGAAAGAATTATTAGCTAAAATGCAAAAGGAGTTTGGACTACACGATCTGGCGATTGAAGACGCTCATCGGGCACATCAACGGCCAAAGATAGAAGCCTATGGAGATACACTCTTCATTGTGTTACGCACAGTTCAAATGCATGAGAAGCAAATTGACTTAGGTGAAACCCACTTCTTCGTGGGAAGAAATTTTATCATAACTGTCCGTCACGGCTCATCGCTGGCCTACACAGATGTTCGCACGCGCTGTGAAAGTACCCCGCATCTGCTTCAACGCGGGCCCGGGTTTGCACTCTATGCCGTAATGGATGCTATTGTTGATCAATACTTTCCGGTAGTGGATGCGCTTGAAGAAGAACTTGAGGACCTCGAGGAAAGGATTTTCGATGAAAAATTCAGACGGGAGACTACGGCTCAAATCTATCATCTCAAACATCAATTGCTGGATGTAAAACGTTCGGTCTCCCCATTAATTGATATCTGCAACCGACTGATGCGTTTTGATCTTAAACTTATTGAGGAAGAAACCCGTCCGTATTTTCGGGATGTCTATGATCACGCCATTCGAATTAATGAAATGGTCGACAATTCGCGCGATCTTCTATCAACCGCCTTAGAAGCCAACCTTTCACTGATCTCCATCTCACAAAATGAAGTTTCAAAACGGTTTGCGGGTTGGGCCGCGATCATCGGAATTCCAACTATGGTTGCCGGAATCTATGGAATGAATTTTAAGTTTATGCCCGAATTGGATTGGCCATTAGGCTATCCACTAATAATGCTCCTTACCTTTGGAACCTGCATTGTTCTTTATCTTCACTTCAAGCGATCAGGATGGTTGTAACCGACCTACGATTTACTCATTCTTTAACGTTATAGCGGGATTCACTTTAGCAGCTTTCATAGTTTGCCAGGCTACGGAAAGAAAAGCAATCACAACCACACCCAGACCTGCCAGTACAAACAACACAGGGTTAATGTTGATCCGATAAGGAAACGACTGTAGCCAGTTGTCCATCAGATACCAGGCCAGCGGCCATGCAATAAGGTTGGCGATGAGTACCAATTGAACAAATCCTTTTGAGAGTAACAGTATTACTTCAGAAGAAGTAGATCCAAGTGCTTTGCGAATCCCTATCTCTTTGGTACGCTGCAACGTCATGAAGGAGGCTAATCCAAACAATCCAAGGCAGGCAACAAAAATAATCAGCAAGGTGAAGAGCGCGAAGATCTGACTAAACTTCCGGTCCTGATCATATTGGCGATTGAAAAACTGGTCGAGGAAAAAATAATCCATCGGGTTTCCCGGAAAGAATGTTTCCCATGGTTCTTGCAGGGAAGAAACGATTTGTGAATAATTATCAGACTCTACTTTAAAGGCGAAAAAGGAAGCAAAGTCAGGGGTGTAACGATAAACCAAGGGAGTCACAACTTCTTTCAACGACATCTGATGATAGTTTTCCAAAACACCTACGATTTCTATGGTGTCACCGCCATGCCTTACTTTCTCCCCGATTGCAGCTTTCGGATTTTCAAAATTCAGGGCAACAGACATCGCTTCGTTTATGATTACACTTTTCTTTTCATTTGGATGATCGAGATCAAAGTTGCGACCGGCTACTACATTCAAATCAAAAGCAGGAACGTAGTCATGATCAATGCCAACGGTATAACCTGAGATTGAATTTTCAGGACCACCATTGATTCGCCTGATACCACTCGCCCAAAAAATTTCATCGCCTGGCACATTGGACGAAGCGGTCATGCTTTTGATTCCGGGAATGCGCAATGCTTCAGCTTTCATTCCTTCCAGATTTTGTATGAAGAGCGAGTCAACCACCACACCGGGACCCTTTAATACCACGGTCTGCTTGATATCAATACCCAGATCCTGACTACGCATAAATTTCAATTGCTGGTAAACAATTACGGAGCCGCTGATGAAGACCACCGAGGCTACAAATTGAAAAACCACTAATGACTTCCGTAAAAAGTTGCCGTGTACCGTGTGCATTACTTTTCCTTTCAATACAGCAACAGGTTTGAAAGACGAGAGTACAAGAGCCGGATAGAACCCGGAAAGAATTGTTCCTACAAAAAATAAGGCACCTAACAACAGCCAGAAGTCGGGTTGGCCCAGATAAGCCAGTGGAATATTTCTTCCCGAAAGATTTGCAAAGAACGGCCAGATGAGCCAGACAGCCACCACCGAAATGAAGGCAGCCAATAAATTCACCAGAAAAGCCTCCGATAGAAACTGATTCATCAATTGATTTTTCTGTGCTCCCATCACTTTTCGCACACCCACTTCGTTCGCGCGTTCAAATGATTTGGCGGTAGCCAGGTTAATGTAGTTTACCCATGCGATAACGAGAATAAAAAAGGCAATTATGCTGAGTGCATAAACCGAGTCGCCATCGCCACGTTCTTCAGGTTGCGATTCCTGCAAAAGATTTGAATATAAATGAATGTCGAGCAATGGCTCCAGAATGAATTCCTGCTTAGCATTGCGCTTCTTCCACTCCTCGCCTCGGTCCTTCAGCAACCATTCATCCCACTTCGACTGTAACGCTTTTGCATCGGTACCGGGTTGTAACAAGACATAGGTGTTGAAATCATACCAGCCCCAATTGGTTTCAGATTCATTTTTTGTTTCCTGATTCAGTGTCTCATACGAAAACATGAAATCAAACTTGATGTGTGAGTTGTCGGGTAGGTTTTCAAAAATACCGGTTACTTCAAACTTGCGGTTACCATCCCATGAAATGGTTTTACCCATGGGGTCCTCTTCTCCAAAATATTTTTTTGCTGCCCGTACCGAGATCACCGTCTTATTAGGGCCTTTGAGCGAGTTTTCTTTATCTCCTTTAAACAGGTTTATATCAAACACTTCAAACACAGCGGGGTCAGTGATCTGCATCTTCTCTTCGCGGAAAGCAATCACACCCCGATCCGGACTTTCATAACTGGCAACACCACTCACTGGATACAACCGGGTAAATGCTTTTACTTCTGGGAAATTATTTTTCAACGCTGGCCCCACAGCAGGCACAGCGGCTGCACACTCAAAACGAAGCTTTCCGCTTTGCCATTGATTGTATTGTATGCGATAGATATCCTTTGCTTTGCTGTGAAATGTATCATAGCTGCGCTCGTACTTTACATATTGCAGAATGAGCAGACTTGCCACCATGCCAAGTGTCAGGCCGATCACATTAAGAAAGGTAAAAGACTTATGCTTCAGGAAGCTTCTGAACGCAATCAGGAGGTAATTCTTAACCATGGCCGTGGGGTTTATATGCTTTTAACGGCTTTAGGAAGGTCTAGTTGCTCTCAGCAGCAGATTTCCAAGAACGGCAAACATTGCTGGATTCGTGGGTGAAATTCAATATTGGGCATCCGAAGAAAGATTGTTGGATTTGGAATGGACAAGAACATACTATATAGCATTCATCAATAGCTCTCTAGGGATTGTTCTATCTTTGCCATGCGGATTTCAAATTCAATTCTGTTTGTTGTGAGGGTGACCTTCTTTTTCATCTTTCTTATCTCCATGACCAGCTATGGGCAGTCACCTGTATCAATTTCAGCAGGTTTTCAAAAATTAACGATGGCCCCCACTGATGCGGACAGCAGTTATATTATGCGTTATTCACGATCCAATGATATTCGGTTTATGTATGGCGGTCAGGGAACCAGTCTTGCGTTTGGATCAACCCGCATTGGAAGTGAAATTAATACTGCACTCTATAATAATGTAAATGACCTGATCGGCATGGGTATCACCTATAAAATTATTGATGCCGACATAAGTTATTCATTACCTAAAACAACCCTGATGGAAGAAGACCGGGAAAACCTGGAACAATTTCGGTTGTCGTTAAGCTATACGGGTCGCCAATGGGCGGTGCGTGGGTTTTACCTGGACAGTCGCGGTATGATTTCGGCCGATGAGCAGGGAGAATTTACATCGCAACCGGACATAGAACTACAGAGAATCGGAGCGCAGGTAACCTATATTTTTAACGAGAAGAAATATTCGTACCGCGCTGCCAACTTCCAAAATGAATTGCAAAAGAAAACGGCTGGTTCTTTTTTATTGCGTTTCGAGCCTTCTTATCGCTACCTGCAAGCCCCAACAGGTCTCGTTCCTGAAAGTCGTAATGTTGCAACCACCTATGGTAATCAGGCAGGATTACAATCATCGAAGGCTCCGGGGTTATTGATAATGCCTGGGTATGGAGTTAATGTAGCGTTGGCTAAGGGTAAATTCTTTGTCTCCCCGATTGTATTGGTTGGACCTGGCGTTGCCTATAACACTTATATTGCTGAAAAGGGTGAGTTTAATGCATGGAATTTTGAGTGGAGTGCAATGATGGTTCTTAACATGGGGTATAACAGCCCCCGGGCATATGCCAATATGCGCATAGCCTACGATGCCTACTACATTTCTCTCAAGCCTTCATACATCACCACTACCGATCTTAAAATAAGTCTGACTGTTGGTTATCGTTTTAATAATCTGGAAAAACTGATTCCTACCTTCTGAATTCGGAATGCAATTTTCATGCATCCGGAGGAGTCTGAATTTCATTTATCTTTACAAGAACTAATCAAATTTATCTATGACCACACTTGACATTTGTTTGCTACAATGGGATACATACAATCGCAGAATGGAAAAAGCGATACAGTCCATTCCAGACGAAAAATATTTTCAATCTATTGTGCCCGGTGGTAATTCCCCGTCTTGGCTGATGGGACACCTGGCTGATACAGATGATGCCTTACTCGAGCTTTTTGGAATCCGGCAACGAATGTTTCCAGAGTTGGCTAAAATTTATCATCACGAAAGAGGCACCAACCAGTCAGGTC
>DAOOCD010000101.1:0-1655 GCA_035408225.1 Cyclobacteriaceae bacterium
GGCGCACTTATATGTGATCCAAAAAATAATGCATTGAAGAACAACTTATTGGTTCCATTCCAGTAGCCGCGAAAAGCCGGATCATCAACAAACAAAATGGCCCGGCCCTGACCCATGTTGCTCACTTGTAAGGAAACAGAATTTTTAATCTTCTCGAGGTTTGTGGAATGAATATAGCCACTCAACAAAGGCTTGGCGCTGTACTTGATTACTGTGTTGAAAGGATTTTTGCTGGGCTCAATAAACACGGAGTGATTCCGATATACTGACAACTCGCGATTGGTATATCCAAACCCAAGCGGGTGGGTGATGTCCAGGGTTGCCTGATAAATTGAACCACCAATGGCCCGCGAGCCTTGATAGTCTCCTGCGGTTACATAATCAAGTCGTTTCACATCTTTCTTCTCCTCTTCTTTGCGCAATTGCTCTTCAATCAATTTATTATTAATCGCCCAGCTAATTGCAGACTTCATTAAAATCAAAGTTCCCCCTTGTTGCACCCAACTTTTAATTTTTGTTACCCCACTCTCGCCCAATATTCCATAGTTACCGGCAACAAGAATCAATGTGTTATAATCGCTGATTCTTAACTGCCCGAATTGACTGGTATTTACTTTTGTGATCGGCATATTAAGTTTAGAGTCAAGCAGATACCAGAGTGCCCCGGCATCCGTTGCTGCAACTCCTTCACCAATCAACATAACCACTTTAGGAGTTTGTACCGTGCGAACATTGCCGCTGCCCAGATCAACCCCTTCCAGGCTAAAACCTGTGTTTACCGAATAAATTTCCAATCCTGAAGTAGCAGATGCTTCCTTCATTACTGCAAATAATTCATCAGCCGAAAGATTTTGATCAACTACCGGAATCATGAGTGTGCCATAGCCAAAACTTTTCTTAGCGCCATTTACTGTTGTTGTAAAAGGTTTAAACGCAGCTTTCACAAATACTTTATTAGATAGCAGGTAATACAGCGCTCGCGAAGCATTGTATTCATTCCATTCAATCAGGTATGCGTAAGTTGATTTTACAACCGGTGGTGGATTTGCCTGTAAATCCTGGGGTTTCACTCGATCGCCCTTTGAAAATTTAGTGGTAGCACTCAATGCATCGTGTGGTATTCCATAAGCCAGGGCCATCGTCCAGGTCGAAGCATCATAAAAGACACTATCATGGAAGGAAGTGACCTTTTCGAACATACTGCGAACCATGCGATATTGTGTTTGATCGGTAGTCACAACAAAAGCTTTTCCCTTTTCATATTTGTTTGAACCAACTGTTAAGTCAGAAGAAAGGTTGTAGGTTTCAATACGGTGTTTCAACAATAAATCAGCAAACGCTTTTGTGCGACTCTGATCTTTGCTATCGCCAAACACATACGCTTTAATAGGAGATTTCTTTCCTTCATCCAATGCCGACTTAAAATACTCCTGTTGATGCTTCAACAGTAACTCACGGTTTTCAACTCCCGCTTTTACAGTAGCAAGACTGGTGCGCACATGGTTGCGAATGGTAAAGGCAAACGTCACTTCCTTTGTAGAACTCCTTTGTAAATGGCCCCGGGAACTAGCTTGTTCAAAAACCAATCCCAAACCACCATGAATATCCGGATACGTAGAACCATAGCCCGGATAGGAGTTGTCAAAATTCTCCTT
>DAOOCD010000101.1:1755-11595 GCA_035408225.1 Cyclobacteriaceae bacterium
GGCAACCAATCCCGATTAAGGTCAAACCAATAATGATTAAATCTTCCACCGGGCCAAACTTCATTGTGTTCGCGATCCATCGGATCGGAAACCGGAGGAAATCCTTTGTGCATGTTAGCCCAATTACTATGACGATCGCGACCATCCGGATTATAATTAGGATCAACGTGAATCACGGCCTCTTTTAATGTGCGCTCTGCTTCTGGCCCTTGTGCCGCAATCAGATAATAAGCCGTTAGCATCGCTGCTTCGCTGCTGCTGGGTTCGTTGCCATGCACGTTATATCCATGGGTGATAATCACAGGCATAGAAGCTAGTGTTGGTGATTGTGTTGGATCAGCCAACTTCAAATGTTCTTTGCGGATGTCTTCTATTCGCGCATAGTTTTCCGGGCTTGTGATAGTAAGCACTACTTGCGGTCTGCGTTCGTTTGTATATCCAATTATTTGAAAATGAGCCTTTGGTGAAACCCGTGCTAATTCCTGAAAATAGGACACAATGCGATCGTGACGCGTGTGCCAATCTCCTACCGGATAGCCTAGAAATTGTTCAGGCGAAGGAATTGCCGGATCGAAAGAAACACCGGCCGGAAAGAAATAATTGTTTTGAGCAGATGCGCAGAATGATATAGCCCAGAAAACAAAAACAATACACTTTTTCATTTGAATGGATTTTAACGAAAGATAACCTCCTCGAAGTAATTCATTAACAATTTGTGACTAGTGGTTGATTTACACCCCGAAATGGGTTGCGTGATCGGAACTGTTTAAACGAATTTCAATGATCCCAACACTGAGCTGGACTAGATGTTAAAATCCATCATCTTCTTCGTCCTTCTTCTTATCCTTTTTCTTGGTAGCTGTACCTCCGCTTGTCAGATCATAAGGAGCCTCGAGGCCATAGTAAACCTGGCGGAAGCGATTAATAAAGGCCAGGGTTTCTTCATCCGTACCTGGAATAAAAACCAGTTCACCTACCTTCGCTTTGCTGGCATTGGTTTTCTTAACTACCAGATCGTTGATGGTAGGTAATGATGAATGCACCATAAGCCGGTTATCTTCCATGCCAAAATAAAACCAGGAATCGGGTGAGGCTTTAATAAAGAGGTGAAACACTGGAGCTCCATCTTCGTTCTTGCGAATCTCCATAAATCCTTCAAAGGCCCCGTTGATATCATTGCGACCCATATGACTTATTCCCAATAATCCTGAGCTGTAAAAAGACTTATACTCCTGCGACCATTTCAAATCTGTATTTGACAATACAATCGGTTTAAGTAAACCGGGTACAGAAGCAAGAGAAACGTAACTCTGCAAAGAACGCTGTTCATAATCTTTTACCGCACGCTCACCAACAATGTCCGCAATCTTATAAAGCAAATCAGTCTGATCCCCTAAACCCTCCTCCTTCACACCTTCATTCTTGATTACATCCATGATACTTGTCGCCATCAGTTGGTATACTGCAGGCGGTACATTCATATCCACCATCACGAACGAATTCATTTTAATATCATTCGTTTCCAGGTTGCCTGAACCTAATGCAGAAGCCGTCAAACTGAAATCTTTGTTGCCCTGAAAAAAATTAACAGGGCCCTCAAATCTGACTTCCTGTTTTTCTTCATTATAGGCAAATACTTTTCCGGAAAGCTTTTCACCAGCTGCCTTTTGACGATCCTCTATCCTGAATTCTTTACTCTCCTTTTCAAAATAGAGAGAACCGCTGGGTAAAAAGAAATCTTCATCACTCGGATCTTTCTTGTCGAATACAAAAGTGATGTATAAGTCATTATCATCCGCAAAGTGAAGACCGGCATCGGCCTTGCGCCCACCTTCTTCTGTGATTGAGTTGTCGAAGTTGAGATAGATATCCTTTTCATCCCCGCTTTGAGTGTACTGAAGCCAGGTGTTATAGTTCTTTATTTTTTTAAGATCGAGCTTTACAAAACCACGCAACTGAAGTGCGGGCTTGGTAGCATACATCGTCATATCACCTTTATAAAAAATACGAGGTGAAACCAGAATATTAGCAACTTCGGATACAGCTCCATTCGCTACGGTTTGCATGGCAGCAGTAATATTACGTTGCTTTTTGTTTTTAGTCTCCTCCGTAATTGGCTCCAACCGGAAGTCAGTCATCTTAATGGCGAATGTATCATTCACCGCATTTACATATTGATACGTGGCATAGCCGGTAAATTCCTTGCGCGAAATGATATCAACAACTCCATCCGTTAACCGGTGATATCCATTCAGCGTATCCATTACAATGACTGTATTATTCAATTGGCCAATCTTGGCATTCTCCAGGATCAACACTTCATTATTCTCAGGAGTAATTTTCGCATCAGCCACAATGATATAAGGGATGCCACTTACTTTTAATTGCTGGGTTTTAATGTCATACTCGGCTTTTTCTGCATTGAAACTCAGCGAATCCAATTCTTTTCGTGTTGTGTAGAAGTAGGAATTCTCGAGCGGTACATCGGGTGCCTTGCTCATTACAATTTTCTGCGTGGTTAAATCCCAACGCGCCTCAGGGATAGAGGTCTTAAATTGGGCATAGGGAAATTCGATGGCCGCTTCACCTTCCGTTTCCGGACTGATCGTAGCAAAATTCTGATCCAGGTTGAATTTCAACTTCACATTATTTCCCGCCAATGCCGGCTTCTCAGGATTTCCGGTTTTTACTTCGAACCGTGCGTGACGCCCACCAAATTCTTTAGCTGAAAAACTTAGTTCTTTTGATCTTACTTCTGAGCCTCGTGTACTTAATCGCCCATCACCAGCCACACCCGTCTTTGATACAATGAGCTTTCCATCCAGCGTGGCTGTGCTTTGATATAGGTTGAACGGTTCCTTAAGATTTCTGATATTCATCTTATCCTGCTTCGGCAACCACTTCAGTTGATAATCTCCCAACTTAACTTGAGGAAAATAAACCGCACCAAATTGTTTCTCTCTAATCTCACCAACACTTCCGCGACCCACTACGGAATCGGGATAGAAAACGAAATCTTTTGATTCAACGGTTGCTGCGAGATAATCTATTCGTCCTGATGAACGAATACCTGCATTATCCAAGGACATACCTCCATAGAATTTACCATCACCCTGATATAGCGGATAACCAGACTTAGGAACTGTGTGGGTAAAGCCTAAAGATTTGTCTGGCATAGTGTGCAACTTCTCTCTAAAGCTTGGAAACATACCACTGGATACAAAAGTGCCTTCAAAATTGATGGAGCCAGGGTCTGCATCATTCAAGCTATCAAGCTTAAACGGAGGCACAACAAAAAACACAGATCGATCGTAAGCTCCATTCAACACCTCGCTGCGATCAAAATAAATCACTCCTCCCGCAGTAGCATCGAGGCGTGGGTAATTTGGGTATTTTATCTTCCCCGATTTATTGTCGGGACGATTGATAAAAAGTGTACCTGATGTTTTGCTGGCTGATGCCTGCAGACCGCCCGCTGCCTGTGCTGTTGAATCTGCGCCCACCATTGAATTGTTTACTCTTCTGCGCGATCCGTTTTTCTCTGTAACATAAAAACGAATCGAGTCGATATGATTCATGTTAATAAAGAAGCTATCATACTTAAGCGTAAAATCGCGTCCTGAAATTTCGAAGTTACCTGCTGTAATGGTTCCATTGAATTTAATATCCCGGTTTTGCAAAAATGTAATCCGGCTGCTATCCGGTTTGATCACCACATTGAGCGAATCACTCACATTGAATTCCTCTACACCATACACATTCATTCTTCCCGTTGAAAAACTGATCAGCGCATTCGCTACCGTATCGGTGAGAGAGTGAACTTTCAGATTGTCATAATCTGCTGCTCCTTTCACTGCCTGCAAAAAATTTATGGACTTATCTTTTACGTGAATTTTTCCGGTTCGGGCATCATAATCGATCATCCCTTTCTGCGAAAGAAAGTCGGCCGCCATTTTTACTTGCTCCAGGGTACGCTTTCCTTCAAGCATCAAATCAAAAACATAGAAGTCTTTGCTGCCACTTTCATTGGCATAGTTAACTACCAAAGCCAACGGATGAAAATTGAATCCCTGACCTCTCAGTTCGCGGTAGCCCTCGGGGTCATAAAAATCATTTGACTCAATAACCATAGGCGATACCTTCCCACTGCCCTGCACAAATATTGCGAGGCTGTCTGATTTCAAATCCCAGTTGATCCGATCTGCTGTAAACTCAACATCAAAGTAGGATGAAGAAAAAGGTGCTTTACGCAACTGACTTTTTTCTTTATTAAGAACCAGATTTTGATTTTTATAATCATAACGCAACTCCATAGCGGGATGTACAATGGAATCGTTTTGTTGGTAGATCGTAATGTGAGCCCTGGATGAAACAATAACAGAATCTTTAAATCCAAAGGAAGCAGAAGTCGCTTTAAATTTCTTATCCGTATCTCCACTTATTTCAATCATGGCAAGACTACCATCGGCTGAATTGCTGTTCATCGCACGGCCCTGTAATCCAAATCCACCCGTGTACTTTAATTTATCAGAGCCCAGGCCCAATAAGTTGATATTTGATTCGTACGATTTAAAGCGCGGATAGATAGATGTTTCCGGAGTCTTGTGATTAATACTTCTGAATTCAAAAACACCCGGCACAAGAATTCCCACTTTGCCAATGTATCTGAGTTTGCCTTGCTCCGCCTTCAGGTAAGGCTGTGTTGTCTTGAGTGTATATTTGTTCAGATCATAGTAAACCGAATCCGGAGATAATCCAGCGGCCGACCAGTCAAAGCGTCCTCCATCACCCACAAAAAGTTTATCGCGAAAAGAAAAGGTGCCTGTTGTGTTTTGAAGAAAGACTGAATCGTAGGGTGTAATAAAATTAAGTGAGAGCTTATCAAATTTAATTACGGGTCCAAACAGTTCCGGCTGCACAATTGGCTGTTGCCACATGGGAGTATTGTAAGACGTGGTGTCAACAGGTTGCTCTGTATAAACAGTTTGCACTGTATCCGGAATAACCACTGGTTCGAGATAATCGAATTGATAACTATCATCCAATACCCTCAGGTTAAATGCTTTTTCATAATGCAACGCATGGTGCTCAAAAAAATCGCGGCTTTGCTGAAAAAATAAATTGGCCTGGTTGATATTGTCTTTCTCAATTACCTTTCTTGCTACTGTTAAATAGGTGGTAAGCCTTGAGGGATCCATGTTTTCAATGGTAACAGCGGCTGCAATAGCTCCATAGTAATTGACCAGATGAGGTCGGAGTTTATACCCTTTCTTCTTCATTATCCTGGCCTGACCGCGAATTTGCAGTTGCTGATCTGGGCCCACCGAAGCCCAAGCTGTATTGAATGCGGTGCCTACCGCGATGGCATCGTTTGCCTTCGTGTTCTCCAAAACCAATCGCACACTATCTTGAAAACTATACTGATGGGTGTCGCCTGTTTGGGCAAAAGCCGCAACCGATGACACAAGAACAGCAATAATGTAGGTAAAAACCTGCTTCACGGGGCCAAAAACCTTGAAATTCGTAAATAAATGGCGAATGTGCTAATCCTTATGAGTTCGTTCAGAAAAACGAAAGACAATGACAAATTGTATGAACAGTATCCATTAAGACTTTAATGCTGCAGCCATCAGGCCTGAAGCAACAAACAGGCCCAGGTTTCGCGTTCATCATGGGCTATTTCCTTAAGATCATATTTAGAAGCCTCGCTCTTCAAGTCTTCGATGTCGTGCGTATAAAATCCACTTAATAAAAGAAGGCTTCCCTTTTCAAGGTATGAGGCATAGTGGTGCATTTCTTGCAGAAGAATGTTTTTATTGATGTTTGCCAAAATGATATCAAACTTTCCGGTCAGCTTAACTTCATCAATTTTTCCTTGCTGAATGTGAATGTTGGCGCATCCGTTGTTTTCGGTATTCTCAACACCATTAATTACGCTCCACTCATCTATATCAAAGGCTTCTACCTCTTTCGCGCCAAGCTTGGAGGCCATGATTGATAAAATGGCAGTGCCACAACCGGCATCCATTACACGCTTGCCCTGATGATTCATCTTCATCTGCCGACTGATCATCAAATGGGTGGTTTGATGATGGCCCGTACCAAACGACATCTTGGGTGTGATAATAATCTCGTAAGGGTATTTTTTTTCAATTTTATGAAAGGCCGCCCGCACCAGGCATTTGTCATCCACAAAAATTGGGTCAACATTTTTTTCCCACTCCTCATTCCAGTTTTGCTTTTGAATCTGATCCTGAAAAAAGAGCAATGGATTTACGTGCTTATATTTTTCCTGCAACTGGCTAAGCAGCTCCCTGTCAAAGTTGTCGCCCTCTACATAAGCCTCAAATCCCTTTTCGGTTTCCATGAATGTGTCAAACCCGGCCTCCACAATTTCGGCCATCAGAATTTCAGAAAACTCCGGATCGCATACTACCTGTAAACGGGTTGAATACATATTCATTAATTTGAAGATGAATCGATTTGAGAATTTGAAAATAACAAAGGAGTGACCTAACCCTTATTTTCAAATTATCAAATCTTCAAATCCCCTTTATTATTTCTACAAACTCCCGGCTTTTTAAAGAAGCTCCGCCCACCAAACCTCCATCCACATCCGCGCAAGCGAAAAGTTCTTTAGCATTATCAGCCTTTACACTTCCACCATACAAAATCGAAATGTTCTCGGCAATTGCTCCGTATTTGGAAGCAAGATGTTTGCGAATCACCGCATGCATATTCTGTGCTTGCTGCGAAGTAGCTGTTTTGCCTGTACCAATAGCCCATACGGGTTCGTAGGCAATCACCACTTTTTGCAACGCTTCAGCGCTCAAATGAAAGAGACTCTCCTCCACTTGTTGTTTCACCAATTGCTCATGGGTACCCTTCTCACGAATTTCCAACGGTTCACCACAACAGAAGATTGGAGTTAACCCTTGCGCCAATGCTTTGTCTACTTTGGTAGCAAGCAATTTTCCGTCTTCACCAAAATATTGTCTGCGTTCGCTGTGGCCAATGATTACATAAGGAATGCCCATCGATTTCAACATGGCGGCTGAAGTCTCACCCGTATAAGCTCCCCAATCATGTTCACTGCAGTTTTGTGCGCCTACTGAAATGCGTGAATTATTTCCAAGCTGGTGCTTCACCGGATAGAGATAAGGAAATGGAGTACACAATACCACCTTAACATTTCCCTTTACCTCATCGGCAATCATACCGATTAATTCTGAAGTTAGAATGCCCGCTTCTTCGAGGGTCTTATTCATTTTCCAATTGCCTGCTACAATTTTAGTACGCATAGTTATGATTTATAATTTTACTTCGATTCAAACGTAAGCACATCCGAAGATTTATCGCGCATCAGGCGCAAACTTTTAACGGGGCCTTTATAGGTAACATGGATTAAGTTCGATTGATCATCATGGGTCTCCATGATCACTTCATTTTTAACTTCAATGACTTTGAATTTTTTAACATTTTCTATTTCGATATAACAGATCACAGCCGGGTCTTCGCGTTCAAACCCCAGAAAATTCAACTTCTGAATTTTACCATCCAGTTTTACTGAGAAGTGTTTGATCACATAATCACTGATCAGTTGCTCCGTGGTAAGACCAGGGCCAGGCTCTAATAGATCAAGATCCGGTTGCTTGCGCTGATTCCGGATTGAGAGTTCCAGATCGTCCAGGAATATACGTGATGTAATTTGTAGCGCTTTGTCCTTTTCGCTGTAATTAATTTCTGAAACCGACAAATGAATCGGGTGCAGAAAAAGAATGAAAGAATAAAATAATGTAATCATGCCGAACGCTGCGCCAAAATCGTGCCGCCAAAATTACTTCTAATTGTCCTAATTCAAAATTAGGCTTATACTTGTGGCCATTTAAAAAAAGCCATGCCATGAGTGAGTTTGCACTCTACTTTGGATTAGGTAAAGATCATATTTTGGATTATGCCAACGGATATGACCATATCCTGTTTGTTCTCGCCCTTTGCGCTGTTTATCTGGTGCGCGATTGGAAGAAAATTCTCATCCTGGTAACAGCGTTTACCATCGGGCATTCAATTACACTTGCCTTAGCCACATTGAATATTATCAACTTCTCCGCAGAGATCATTGAGTTTCTGATTCCGCTAACCATCTTTATCACGGCTGCAGGTAATCTCTTTAAGAAAGATCAAACATCGGCTGGAGGCACCATTCAAATCAATTACTTCTTTGCCCTTTTCTTTGGGTTGATTCACGGACTCGGGTTTTCCAACTTTCTAAGAGCGTTGTTAGGTAAAAACGAGAACATTGTATCCCCGCTTTTTGCCTTTAATATTGGTTTAGAGATAGGTCAGATAATTGTAGTAGTCATTTTTCTGGGGATCAGTTTTGTTTTAGTAGACTTACTAAAAATTTCGCGCAGGGATTTAAGACTAGTACTCTCTTCGGCTATTGCCGGAATTGCACTGGTGCTAATAAAGGATAGAATCTTTTGGTAATTAATTTGAGTTTTTTAAATGTGAAAATACCTATGAAACGAATTTTACTTCTGTGTTTTGTTTTGATAAATGCCTGGGCCTTTGCCCAGGAAAACCCTCAGTGGAAAGGCAAGTTTGAGCAATTGGAACAAACCTTACCCACGCCAAATGAATATCGTTCCGGCTCGGGATCTCCGGGCCCTAAATACTGGCAACAAAAAGCAGACTATGAAATGTCTGTTGAGCTTAACGATGTGAATCAAAGCATAAGCGGTTCCGAAAAAATTACGTACCACAACAACTCGCCTGATGTGCTGAAATATCTTTGGCTGCAACTCGATCAAAACCTGTATGATAAAGAAAGTAATACGGTAAAGTCGAGTAACAATTCGATTCGCGATTCAGTGGCAACTAAAACAATGGCGGGCCAATTCAGTCTTTACAATTTTGAAGGTGGCTATAAGATCAAATCTGTAAAAGATGCCGCAGGGAAACCATTAACCTACACCATCAATAAAACGATGATGCGGGTTGATTTGTCACAACCCCTTAAATCAGGCGAAAAGGTTTCTTTCCAGGTCGAGTGGTCATACAACATTAATGATCGCAATTTTCAAGGTGGCCGTAGCGGCTACGAATTTTTTCCTGAAGATGGAAACTACGTATACACCATTGCACAGTTCTTCCCACGCATGTGTGTGTATGACGATGTAGTGGGCTGGCAAAACAAACAGTTTCTGGGTCGCTCAGAATTCACGTTGCCTTTTGGCGATTATAAAGTTTCTATCACGGTCCCAGCCGATCACATCATCGGGGCAACGGGCATGATTAAAAACCCACAACAAGTTTTATCAAAAACGGAATTGGATCGCTTTGAAACTGCTAAAACTACCTTCGATAAACCAGTTATCATTGTAACACAAGCTGAAGCTACAGCGAAAGAAAAAAGTAAATCCACAGAAAAGAAAACCTGGCAATTTGAAGCCACCAATGTGCGCGACTTTGCATTTGCAACTTCCCGAAAATTTATCTGGGATGCCATGGCCGTGAAAATCGGCAGCTATACACCACTTGCCATGTCTTATTATCCAAAAGAAGGCAATCCGCTTTGGGAAAAAGAATCGACACTGGCCGTGAAGAACACCCTGGAGGTTTATTCCAAATACACAATTGATTACCCTTACCCACAAGCGACCTCAGTACATGCAGCCTCTATTGGCATGGAGTATCCGATGATTTGCTTCAACTTCGGACGGCCCGCTAAAGATGGTACCTATAGCAATGCCGTGCTGCAACGGATGTTGGGTGTGGTTATTCACGAGGTGGGTCATAACTTTTTTCCCATGATTATTAATAGTGATGAGCGTCAAA
>DAOOCD010000102.1:0-11520 GCA_035408225.1 Cyclobacteriaceae bacterium
ACCAGTAAAAGCATTATTAGGACTAAAGCCTGTATTGGCTAATTCCAGATTTACTGGCTCATTAGGTGTGTATTCATCCTTATTGCTTTTGAAGAACGTGTAATCGCTGGTGTTAAATAATTCTGTGCGCCTCGCCCACGACCAGTTTGTTCGAAAAGTGTACTTGTCATTAATACGCTGGTTGTAATTAAGATCTATAAAATTGCGTTCATAAAGCTTCATGTAACTGTCTCCTAAAAAGAGAGACGTAAAAGAGTTTACCAAATGATGAATGGGTTCATCGGAGTTAAACTGCTCTACATACCTGCCCCCCTCCAATGTAAGTCGCTTGTTTTTAAACCGATAGTCAACCCGCAACTTGCCGGTAAGTTTTTCCCGAGAAAATGCGTAGCGGGCAATGGGACTGATTTCAAGTCGCGAAGTTTGCGGGCGTTTGTCTTTACTCAAGCTATCCTTTTTTACCCAACGCTTATAAAAACTCACCCGATAAATCAGGTTAAATCCCTCTACCGAGTTAAAGCCACCATAAGGCGAATGAATCCGGAAATCTGCAGTTTTTCCGATCCCATAGTTATCCCCTGTAAATATATCCCAAGGTTGAAATCCCTTTTTGCCTTTTTTGGAATTTCTAAGTGTATCCCCTTCATCGCGCTTGCGCTGAACTTCAGTAATGCTATCATTTACCTGATAACCACGTTTTTCTTCATTGGTTAATGGCGTAGGCCTGATCTCTGCCCAAAAAGTAGAATCCTTTTTGTAGGCTAACGAGTCAACAGAATACTTGGTCTCCGAAATTACATCAGGTTCCTTTTGTTCTTTAGTTTCTTCTTTCTCGTATTCCTTAATAAGTTGATTCAATTCCTTTCGGGTTACTTCTTTGCCTTCGCCAAGCCGTTCCTGAATTTGTTGTCCCTTTTTACTGAATTTCTGTTCAACTTTTTTTGCCTCTTCTTTATCTACCTTTTCGTCTATTACTGTCATCTCCAATTGTAAGTCGGGATTAAGCGTAATCTTATAATCCTTCATGGTAGCCAGATACTGACCTTCAAATTCAAATCCAAAAACCTTTCCATCCACTTTAAATTGCTGCGATACAGGCAGCCAGGCTTTGTCTTCAATTGGGTTGTATAGTTGCTTGATGTGAAAATTGATGCCCATCTTCGTAGCCGTCAGGTCCAAACTATGAATGCTCCACCAATCCTCCACGATATAAATCAAGCCCTCAAAAACATTGTCACCCCGCGAACGGGGCGTTACCTTGATTTTACTAATTTCAAATGTACGATCGCGAAAGGAACCCAGGTATTCAAACCGGTAATAGGAGAACGATTTGGGCGATAGTGGTGATACTGTTTCAGCTATTTCCGGCTGATAGAAACTTCCAAAAATATAAGAGTTGGGAGATGTATTTTTAGTATCGCCATTTGTGTAAACGGCAATTACCTTTTCTTCAAACTTATTGGGCCGGGTGTATTTGATTTCACTTACCGATTCAGAAATAAAAACCCGGTCTTTGGTAATGCCTTCTTTCTCTAACGCTTTTTTAGCAAGCCATGGATAGTCCGTGAGTTGACCTTTTCCTTTTATATACACTTTGGCAGAATAAGCATCGATCTGCTGTGTATGAAATTTTGCTTTTGCAATTGCTTTACGCATGATGGTATAAGCGGGATCTTCTTTTCCGGCTCTTACAACTACATTCTGCAAAACGACCACCTGAGTTTTTAGTGTCAGGTTAATTTCTAAATAGTCTATTCCAACATCTACCACCCTGACAACGGATTCATACCCCAAATATTGAAACAGAACATCATACCGGCCGGGAGCCAGTTGCACTTCATACCTACCTTCAAAATCGGTGGCGCTGCCGGTTCCGGTTTGTTTAACAAAAATCGAGGCATAGGCTAATGGCCCAGCGTCCTCACCTTTTATAATACCCCGAATACCTCCACCCCATACCTGAACAAAAAGCAGTGTGAAAATTATTGTAAATACTATTCTCATCATCCTCATAGACGCAATCAGTCGTGTGGGGGTTGTCATGAATGAAGATTTACCTGTAAAAATCCTTTAACCGGATCAGTTGTTCTACCGGTTCTGGAACGAGGTAACGGATCGATTTATTGTTTTTAATACAATTGCGGATATAGGTAGCGGAAATATCCAGCAAAGGGGCTTCTATCATCTTCACATGAGGATGACGTGCAAACTCAGAATTTGTTACATGTGGTCTTGGATACACATACAACCCAAACTGGTTCAGGATCTCGTCATGATTTTTCCACTTTGCAAAATTCTCAAGATTGTCTTCACCAATAATCACCTTAAACTCTTTGCCAGGATATTTTTCTGTAAGGTATGCCAGCGTATGAATTGTATAGCTAGGCTTGGGTAAGTTAAATTCGACATCTGATACCTCCAACTTGTAATGATCTGCAATAGCCGCTTTGACCATGTCGTAACGGTCAAATTCATGCAGGAGCCCTTTACTGGGCTTAAACGGATTCTGTGGCGATACCACAAACCAGACTTTACTCAAGTCGGTGTTCTCGGCCATAATATTGGCGATGATTAAATGACCGATGTGTATGGGATTAAACGACCCGAAAAAAAGTCCTATTTTCTGTGGGGTACTCATGGTTAAGGTCTTGCCTTAAACTGATCATAAAGTTTTTGCGCCTCTGACAACGATTTATCTAAATCTTCATTTACCAGCACTACATCAAATTTATCCTGAAAGGTCATTTCAAATTTGGCTTTGAATAATCTACGTGAAAGGCTTTCTTCACTTTCTGTACCACGTTCCTGAAGACGGGCCTTTAGAATTTCAATAGAAGGTACTTTCACAAACACCGCGAGGGCGTTTTCGCCAAAATATTTCTTCAGGTTTATTCCACCCTTTACATCTACATCGAATATTACGTTCTTGCCTTCGCTCCAGATACGTTCTATTTCTGTTTTAAGCGTACCATAAAAATTACCGGCATACACTTCTTCCCACTCAATGAACTCATCATTGTCTATTTTTTCCTTAAACTCTTCGGGTGTGAGAAAGTGATAATCCTTTCCATCCTGTTCAGTACGCCCGCGCCTGTCGCGAGTAGAAGCCGAGATGGAAAATCCCAGATCCGAATTATTCTTTAACAGATGTTTTACGATAGTGGTTTTTCCGGAACCGGATGGGGCAGAAAAAATGAGTGCTTTTCCAGCCATCAGGAAGGCATATTTTGATTGATTTGAATTTTTATTTGTTCAATCAACTCTACAGGCACCGGATCACCGCAGCAGCGGGTCTTTAACAATTCTTTTATCGTCATATCAAGACTATAGGACTTAAAGCATGGCATGCATTTGTCCATATGCGATTTAAAATATTCTTGTTGTTCAGAACTTGCTTCTCCGTCAAGAATCAACTGAAGCATCTGCATACACGATGGTTTATTGCCATCTGCAAGAATGAAAGGATTGTAGAGTTTACTCATAGCTCCGTATTTTTATAGCCCATTGATTTGGCGTATTCGCTAAGTTTTTCTTTGAGCAAATTTCTGGCCCGGTGCAGCCTGCTTCGAACTGTACCAATAGGGATATCCAAAATTTTTGCCATCTCTTCATATTTAAATCCTTCCAGATCGCATAAAATAATTACCGTACGGAAATCCACATCCAGTGAATTCAATGCGTTGGAAATCTCATCTCCAATCATATCCTTCAACGACTCAACCCTCAAATCAGGTGTGATTTGCCGGTCAACATCTTCTGAATTATAATACGCCTCAACCTCCTGATAATCTACCTTCGAAGGTTCCTTGGTCTTCTTCCGGTAGTCATTGATAAAACTGTTTTTCAAAATGCGGAACAGCCAGGCCTTGGCATTAGTTCCTTTCTGGAATGATTCTATAAACCGATAGGCCTTTAGGTAAGTATCCTGAACCAGATCCTTGGCATCATCTCGGTCCAGGGTAAGACGGTAGCCAAAATTATACATTGAACTGATATGGGGGAGAAACTCATGATTGAAGATGTCATTCTTCTCCGTATCTGAATAGTGTTGCTTGGGAGTCTCTTCCATGAAGGATCAAAAATAGTAAAAGGAGGGGTATAAAAACAGGTTGACCTACTTCACAAGTTTGTAATTCTTATACTCCCCAATTCGGTAGCCGGTCCAATCCTCAATTTTATTAAGAAACTGATGCCGAAGTGAGATTTTTGCTTTTTTAGCATCATAGACAAAATCCCAATCTTTATTTGCAATAATAGAAGCCATAGATTTAGGATGATCCCCATCAAATTTTTCAAGTTTATCCACTTGATTGTAATCAAATTCCTGAAGGCTCCTGATTTTTTTCTCTAATTCTTCTCCCTCGTGAAAGAACTTCTGAAAGAAGATGGTTTTCTCTTTCATCTGCTTTGGGGACCTTACAAAATTATAGTGAAAAACAGGTACATCAATTTTAACTACCCTAAGTTTATTCCCCTTCTCATTTTGCCTGTAAGCTTCCTCCGATGAAAATTTTCTAAAGCCCTGTGAATCCCTATATGCTCTTATCAACGGGTTATTACGGAAAGCCCTGATTTCAAATCGATGTGCTTTACGACCGGTATGAATATGGTTATAGTCTCCTCTGAAATTCAAAAAAGGAAATAGCAGGCCCTCTACCCGGGGATTACTATCGTACCTTTTTATATAATCAAGTAACTTAGTAGTGTCATTTTCATGGAAGACTTCATCTGCCTGAATGTGAATCACCCAATCGCCTTTCATTTCGGCTAAACCCAGGTTAGACTGTTGAGCAAAGAGTTTGCCACCTGTTTTTAGCTGCATGTCCCAAACTGTATCGAGAACTCTTATTTTTGGAGATTTCAATGCATCAATAGCTTCCCTGCTACCATCCGTAGAATCACCTAATACAACAACAAAATCATCAACAATGTCAATAACCGACAGTATAGACTGGATAAATGGGTAGCCCATTGCTAACCCATTACGAACATAGGTATATGCACTAATCGTCATTTGGATGCCCGATAAATAAAGCCCTTCATCCTTCTAAGCCAAAGGAAAATACTATAAAGTCTCATACTGATTTTTTCTAACCAGCTAACATGAATAAATTCAGCCTTCACAAATACTGTATCACTTTTATCCTTGTACCAAATTTGATACCCCCGCGATCTCATCCACTCATGTATTTCTTTAAACTTTGGATTCAGGTAGTATTTGCCATGGGTTTCTACTGAAATAAGATTTGGCTTACTAACTAATTTACTTAATACAAACCATTCTGCACCTTCAATGTCAATACAGAGTAAATCAATTGAACCATCATCTATTTGATTAAATGTTTTCGCTTCAACTTCAAATCGATCTTGATCTGATTTGGAATAGTGATCATTTACCAATGCTGGACTTTCAACAGAATCAATAAAAGTTGAAGCTCCACGATTATACAAAGTAACTTTGCCGGGTTGATCCGCAACAGCATAAGGAAAAACTGTAGCCTTGGGATAATCTTTGAATGCGGTTCTGATTTTGTCCACCATAACCGGATTAGCCTCCACTAAGGTTGCCTTTTTTCCACGTAGAATGAACGGACGCACGGAAGAATTCTCCGGTAAATAAACTCCGACTTCACAGACATGAAAAGGTTCATATCTTTTTTTCTGTAATTTTAAAGTTAACGTTAGTGATCGATCTATCGACATAAAAAATAATTACTTCAAAAATAGGTAAAACCGATGAATTCAATATCAGTTGTTATCATAACATTTAACGAAGAAGCTAACATCGGTCGTTGTCTGGAATCCGTCAAACCTATCGCAGATGAGATTATCGTTGTGGATTCATTCTCTACCGACAGAACGAAAGAGATAGCACTTAATTCTGGCGCTAACTTTCATTTACGTGCATGGGAAGGTTATTCAGCAGCCAAGAATTACGGAAACGGACTTGCTACAAAAGAATGGATACTATCCATTGATGCGGATGAAGCACTCAGTGAAGAATTGCAAAATTCGATGATAAACTTTAAAACTTCTGATACAGAATTCAATTCTTTTGAAGTTAACCGATTAACTAATTATTGTGGTTATTGGGTGCGCCATTGCGGTTGGTATCCTGACCGCAGATTGCGACTTTGGCAAAAAAATGAAGTTTCGTGGCGTGGTGATTTACATGAGAACACCGTATTTAAGGGAACTAAAAGAACATCGAATCTTAAAGGAGATCTTTTGCACTATTCTTTCCCTACGATCAATCATCACGTTTCAAGACTTAATTCTTATTCAGAAATAGCCGCTGAACAATTAATAAAGAGTAATAAAAAAATAATATTTCCGATACATATTTTACTAAATCCAATAACAACTTTTATTAAAAAATACTTTATTCAACTCGGTTTTCTAGATGGGTACTACGGCTTTATTATTTGTTACATTTCGGCCTTTGCAAATTTTCTCAAATACAGCAAAGCCTATCACTTAAAAAAGTCTAGCCGGTCTTAAAAAATTATCAAATCTTTTCAATCAGTTATTCACGAGCTAAACCTGAAGCTTACTCAAACCTTAAGATAGGCAGGAATTGCTACTCCATTAAATTGGGTACCGGAAAAAGAATCAACTTTGTTTTTTACTTCTTCTACCGTAATCGCATTTATGCATGCACACTCTTTGCTATTTCTGCAAAGACTACACTCTTTTTTTAAGACAAGATACTGTGCCTTTTTTCCAACCGGCATCCACCTGCCAGGATGTATTGGTTTCATGGGTGAAAATAAACCTAATGCATAAATGCCCAACGCTGAAGCCAGGTGAAGAACACCTGTACTACACGCCAATAATCCATCTGCCTGACTGATAAAGGATGTCAGTTCTTCCAGGTTTAGTTTGCCGGTAAGGTCAGTTACATTGGGATGCTGAAGTAACTCAGGCTTTTCCTTTCGGATCAAATCTCCTTCCGCTTGTAAGCCAGTAACAAATATCCGATACGATTCTACCGGCAGGGAAAGTACTAATCGATAATAGTTATCTAAAGGCCATTCCCTGGCGCTTCCTTTCGACTTAGGATGAATAATCAGATTGAAACGGTCTTTATTCAATAATTCAGAAAAGTCATTTTTGGCCGGCCTTAATCCGTAGTAGGGAATTAATTCGCTGGTGTCAATATCACCATTGAGTTTAAAAGGTTTGAGTAATTTGAAATTAAGTTGACTTTCATGAAGGTTGGATTTCACCCTTGTAAAACCCACCAGGTGATTACAATACATCCAGTTGTACCACCGGTGTGCAGTGGCTACCCGATGCTTAATACCTACTTTACTGGCAAGTTTAGCAAGCTTTTGATCTGGGAAAATAAAAATGATCGTGTCCGCCCTAACCATTGCTAAAATGTTCTGGTCATTTAGCACCTCTTCCTTATCTAAAAACTGATCGACAAAAATGCATCGGTCAATTACAGGCTGAGTATACTTTTTTCCAATAAAAAATATTTTCAAATCTGGAGTTATTGATTTAAGGTACCCTAAGAGAGGAAGCGTTAAGACCACATCGCCCAGGTTATCCGTACGACTTATAACTAATCGTTTGCCCATCAATGCACGGTGATTGGCCTCATATAGTTTTGCGTACTTGTAAAACACATGGTTGCTAACAGCCATAGCCACCATCAGTCCTTCAAATCCGTCCATAAATCCACGCTTCAGAATATAACTTTTGAAAAACGCGAAGGACGATCGGGCTATGATTTTCGGCACCGAGCTTGATTTTCGGCCAACACTTTCGCGGGCAAAAATTTCTGAGTAATTCTGAATCTTTGAGAGCGTCTCTGCGGAGTCAGTATATGCGCGGTGGAGAATGTCTCCCTTAAGGTGCCTGACTTTAATTCCCCTTTTGATTATGACCATATCATGTGGATTCTCACCACCCCACAACCCTATTCGCCTGTTCCATAGCCTGATTTTAGTATCCGGATACCAATTACCATGGCGAATCCATCGCCCACCATAATTGGATAAACGATTCATACTATAAGCTTCATCAGGCCACTTCTCCTTTACATCAAGAATGCATTTTGTTAATTCCTCGGATAGGTATTCATCTGCATCCAATGAAAGAACGATATCATACGATGCCTGTGTAACCGCAAAATTCTTTTGATCAATGTGACTCTTGAATGGATGCTCCACAACACGCACTCCCCTTTCATAACAAATTTCACGGGTGCGATCTTTTGAAAAGGAATCAACTACTACAATCTCATCGGCCACCCCCGCGAGAGAGTTTAAACAACGAAGTATGTTTCGCTCCTCATTATAAGTAATTATTACCGCACTTATTTTAACCATAATGGCTTAATTCGTCCCTAATTTCTCCTTAAATCTGTTTGTTACCAAAAGTGGAAATCACTAAAACGATAAAAACCCACAAAATATTTAGTCTTGTGGGTTTTTGTTCGGTGTTTACGTTTCTCTGCTGGCCAGAGAACTCAGTGATTTAACCATATTAATAAATTCAATGCGGTATCCGTCCTGATCTTTGCATTTGGCATTTTGCACCAGTTGTACAACCCCGTCATAATTAAATTTCTCGAAGTCCTTTTGTGTGAAATGCCTTCGTACTACGAAGCGTATGAATCTTATGCTTCATTGAAAACCAGAAAATCAATTTTTTTAAAAAACAATGTGAGTTAAATTATCTGCGTAGTAGTAAATTGAGGGTTTAGACAATGTCTTGACAGACTCAGAACTACTTAATCACTACAAAAAAGAAGGAGAGCTCTCTTATCTGGGCGAGCTTTACACCCGTTATCAATCCCTTGTGTATGGGGTATGTTTAAAATATCTGAAAGACCGTGATGAATCGAAGGATGCTGTGATGCAATTGTTTGAAAAACTGATTCAACCCCTCCGAACTCATGAAGTGGACAACTTCAAGAGTTGGCTTTATGTAACTACCCGCAATCATTGTCTGATGCAGATTAGGTCGAGAAAGGGTAAATTCACACATGAATTTTCATCAGAAATTATGGAAAATCAGTTGCTTTTGCATCCGGAAGATGAACCTGAATTGGAAGGGAATCTGACCAAACTGGAGAAATGCATTGAAACCCTTATAAACGAACAAAAGCAGTGTATTCAATTGTTCTTTTTGCAGGAAAAGTGTTATAGGGAAATAGCTCAATTCACTGGCTTTGATTTAAACCAGGTAAAGAGTTTTATCCAAAACGGTAAGCGGAATTTGAAGATCTGTATGGAGCGAAATGACTAAGTGGGAAGACGATATCAGAAGGTACTATAGCGGTGAAATGTCACCCCAGGAGCAACATGCACTGGAAAAGAAGGCGTTGAGTGATCCGTTTTTAGCTGAGGCTTTAGAGGGAGCTGGTTTGGTTTCGCCATTAGAATTTTCTGACGATTTGAAAGACCTGACTTCTAAAATTGACAAGCGAACCCAGAAGCTGGACGATTTGCAGGTTGCGGCTTCTGCCGTAAAATATGCATCTGAACAAGGTTCTATGAATCCTTCAGAATCCAAAAATAAAACTCATAGCCCATGGATTTGGCCTTTACGTATAGCCGCATCGATTGCGCTGATAGCGTTAGTCTATTTTGCTATCACACCGCTTTTTGAAAATGAAAAGCAATTAGCACTGCAAAACACGACTGATGAAAATCAACAACAAATAGATAGTATCCCTGAAGCCTCTCTTAAAAAATCGGATGAACTAATTGCAAAGACTGAGGCTAAGACTAGCGAGAAGAGTTCCAGCAAGCCAGAGAAAGTAACAGAGTCCATCAAGCCAACGGAAGCAGATCTTGTTTCGCCTTCAGGAGCAGCTGCACCGGCACTGGCTGATAGAGGCGAGCAGGAAAAAGAAAAAATTAGTGAAGATCAGTTAGCTGATGTGATAGCAGAAAGTCAAAATGTTGCTGAGGCAAAACAACCCGAATCAAAAAAAGAGGCTGCACAAGTTGCCAGAGCGAAATCAATTAGTCCAGCCTTTTCAATCAACCAAAAGATTGTTCAAGGCAAGGTGGTTTCAGCAGAAGATGGAACTCCTTTACCCGGTGTCAATATTGTCGCAAAAGGAACCAATACTGGAACGGTAACCGATATGCAAGGCAACTATCTAGTAATTATTGACTCCTCTGAGCCAACCCTGGTTTACTCATTCATTGGCATGCAAACTCAAGAGGTGAAAGCAAAAGATCAAAGTGAATTAACCGTTAAACTTAAGTCTGATCCATCCCAACTTAGTGAAGTAGTGGTAACGGGTTACAGCCCAATGAAAGATGATGCCAACTACGAGCCGGTTGTAAAACTAGCTGAACCGGTTGGCGGCAGGCGAGCATATGACAAGTATTTGAAAAACAGTTTACATTATCCGCAACAAGCGCTCGATAATAAAATCAAGGGCCGGGTTACTGTACAGTTTATTGTACGCACAGATGGATCCTTAGATGAATTCAGTGTATTGAACGGATTGGGTTACGGATGCGATGAAGAGGTTATCAGACTGGTAAAGGAGGGCCCTGAATGGTCGCCCACCACTGAAGATGAGGTGCCCGTTGAGAGCAAAGTACAGGTACGGGTGAAATTTGCCCTCCCCAAATAATCATTGGCAAAACTACCAACCCGGAAATTATTCGAGCGGTCAGGGGTTTCTCTTTCCTAGTTCATTATTCTTTATACTTTTAGGGATTGTTTAATTAACCCTCACTTCCCAAGCATGAGTTTATTTATAAAGAAACCCCTCGAACAATTAATGTCGCAAGCCGGAGACTCTGATAAGGGTCTTAAGCGAACTCTGGGAGCCGGTAACCTGATCGCCTTAGGTATTGGAGCCATTATTGGAGCCGGTTTGTTTGTACGAACTGCGGCTGCTGCCGGAGAAGCGGCAGGTCCTGCTGTTGTTGTTTCCTTCATCATAGCCGCGATTGGTTGTGCTTTTGCTGGCTTATGCTATGCTGAGTTTGCCTCTATGATTCCAATAGCTGGTAGTGCATACGCGTATGCTTATGTTACGATGGGTGAGTTTATGGCCTGGGTCATTGGATGGGCCCTGGTGTTGGAATATGCCCTCGCGTCTGCTACAGTATCTATAGCGTGGAGTGAATATCTTAATAATTTGCTGGGAGGAGCAATACCGTACCAATGGTGTCATTCTCCATTTGAAACTTCACTGGATGGAGTAAGAGGCATTATTAATTTCCCGGCTCTTTTTATTTTGTTAATACTCACAATGATATTAATAAAAGGTACGAAGGAATCTGCCAACTTAAACGCGGTTATCGTATTTATAAAGGTTGCCATCGTTCTCTTGTTTATTGGTATCGGCTGGGGATTTATTAATGAAGCAAATTATACACCTTATGTTATTCCACAATCTAGCCCTGATCATGATACATGGAACCGGTTTGGATGGGGCGGTGTACTCGGTGGGGCAGGAATTGTATTCTTTGCCTTTATCGGTTTTGATGCAGTTTCTACAGCAGCTCAGGAAGCCAAAAACCCTAAACGCGATAT
>DAOOCD010000103.1:0-11487 GCA_035408225.1 Cyclobacteriaceae bacterium
GGAGCAGTACATCTGTTACCTGCGCTACCTGATGAATGGAGCAGTGGAAAAATTACCGGCCTTAAAGCGCGGGGTGGATTTACAATCGACATTGCCTGGAAGGAGGGTAAAATAACAGAAGTAAAAATTGTTTCTTCGCTCGGTGGCAACTTCAGAGCAATGACCACAACGCGTCTGAAGGGCGGCAATGCGCAGAAGGCTAAAGGAATAAACCCGAACCCATTTTACCAATCTGTTTTCTCAGAAACAACTCAGACGGTATTAAATCCAGCACTTAATATGTATGATTTGAAAACAGAGCCGGGAAAGATATACGTATTGAAGGGATATTGAGTTGAGACAATGAAAGTATGCTAACGGTTGAAAATTAAAAAGAACATCTGATGGGTGATAAATCCAATTGTTCCCAAGCCAATCGAAAGACTTGTCTTAATGTGATATACTACTTTAACACCTTTTGAAAACAAGTAAATAAACCAGCTCAGGTAAGCAATCATTTGAATCCAAAGCAAGGTCCTCCAGATGGTTGGTGAATTGAGGGCGTTTTCATAATTACGTTGATCGATCACGTTAAGAGCACCCAATAGGCTTGTCATCCAATCATAAATTCCTGTGGTCCAGGATGCAATCCCTATTCCAAAACCAAAAGCAGTCAAGGTTTGATCAAAGTTTCCTGTATGAACACAACATCGACCTATTTGTTCGGAGCTCTCTTCAATAGATGCTCAGGTAATCAATTTCGATGTGCTCTTCTCACCTATAATACACCACATTACATTCAGGATGGCTGGTCTTAAAATTTTCAATTACCCGGTTGGGTACTTTTGTGTTGTAACACTTCAGGGTTTTAAGCGGCAGATAATCCAGTGCTCTGAGCTTGCTCACATTGGTATTTGAACAATCCAGGTAGGTTAGATTTTCCAATTTTTCCAGTGCATCAAGTTTTTTGAGTTGGGTTCCTGCACAATTTAGCTTTGTAAGCTTTTTTAATTTCCAGAGCTCATACACATCATCAACAGGAGTGTTTGAAATATCGAGATCTTCTAACTCAGTTAAAACACTCAAAGATTTTATATCCTGAAGAGGGCTGTTCGTAACATGTAATGACTTCAGTGTAAGAAGATTATTGGAAAGGGTAGTGTTAGAAATAGCGGTGCCTGAGAAATGAAGTTCCTGGAGCCGAACAAATTCCCCTAAAGTTTCAAGATTACTAATTCTGGCATCACTAATATGGAGGGTTTGTTGTTCAACAAGTTTGTGTAAATTCTCGCGTGTTGCACTCGGGTCGGTGCCCAATTGTTTCGTAAGCGCTTCTTTCCAATTTTCAGACAAGTTGTTCCACCATGATTTGAGTGTGACTGTTTTGTAGACTAGCAAACAGGTTGAGTTTTTTTCCAGGAAGGTGGCAGCAGTGATGTCATCTACACTGCAATCATCAGCATAGAATTTCTCAAGACTGGAGATGGTTAACTTATCTACATTTTCAATTTTACTGCCATCGGCTTTCAGAACTTTTAAATGGGCCAGGGAACTTAAGACTGAAAGATCGCGTGCATTCGTGCTGCTGATATCAAGGTAGATGATTTCAGTAAGTTCACGCAAGGGTAAGAGAGCCGAAATCGAAGTCTTGTTGGCAACAAGAATTTTAAGTTTTTTCAGCCTATCAAGAGGGTCCAGATTATCAATACTTGTATTGCCACTAAGATTAATTGAGTCAAGGGATGGAATTTTTGCTAATTCCTCTTTTGTAGGAACATCGCTTAGATTAGCGGCTTTAGTAAATACAGTTTTCCACACCCGAGAAAGCCGATCCCACCAAACTATCAAATCCTTCGAGTCAAAAATGACCAATACATTTTGATTAGCAGCCATAAATGAATCGGCTTTAAACTGATTGATGTCGGTGCCATCGCAATAAATTTTCTCCAGATTCTCGTGTTTGTGTAATGGAGTAAGATCTGCAATGGATGTATTATTTATAGATACTATTTTTAGCATATCAAGACTCTCTAATCCATGGAGGTTGCGAATGAGGGTACTATCCAACGTAAGTCGTTCAAGTGCGCGGAGTTGGTTTAGTGGTTGTAAATCTGTTACAAGCGTGCTGGAGAGGTTTAAATCAGTAAGATTAACCAGATTTTCAAAAGGAGCGAGGCTTTCAAGTCTTGTATTACTGATGTTTGCATGCTGTAATTCTAAAAGTTTGTCAAGTGGAGTAAAGTTTAATACTGGGGTTCCACTTATCTCTACTTGGAGCAATACCGGCATTTTCTCCACTACTGAGATATCTTCTACGGCAGTTTGGTTCAAGGTCAAACGTTCCAGTTTGTTGGAATACTTTAAAGAGGATAGATCTTTAATTTTGGTATTGGAAATATTTAATGATACTAACTCGGTTAGGTTTCGGATAGGCGTGAGGTCGCTAATGGATGTATTTGATAGATTGAGCGAGGTCAGGTTGATCAGATGTGACAACGGTGCAAGGTCTTGAACAAAGCGATTGTTACTCATATTCAATTCCGTTAATGCGGTAATTCTCTTAAGGTCGGCTACGGTAACGCTGTCCTGTAAAGCAAGTTCTTTGGTAAAGATGGATTGCCATTCAAAGGACAATTCATTCCACCAGCTCATCAAGGCCAGTTTCTCATCAAATTCGTGGGAGTAGATGCTTACAATTTTAAGATCCTGGTCGTTGGGATTGTAGTTGATTTCAATATAGCGTGGTAGAGTAGTGTTCACAGGTGTGAGGTCGGACGTAATGCCTTTCAGGTTTCGGTTGGTGGTGACTTTAAAAAAAGTCTGTCCATTCGGCAATGCGCTGCTGGTAATGCTTTCGATGGTAAATTCAAACCTCACATCGTGAAAGAAAAAATTTACATCCTTCAGGTAGGCAACAATGTCTTTGTTTGTGACTACCTTTCGATCGTTATCCAGATCATCTTCTACTTGTACTTTGCTATCCCGGAAGATCTTCGCATAGCTTTCAGTAATCAGTACTTCCTTATCCCGCACAGGCGTACTGCTGTTGCCCAACGTATTAAGCATGAATTCCAGAAAAGCGACTATATCCCGTACTTTTTTTTCTTCTGCAACCGCGTCTTTTTTTTGTACAACAGCTGGTTTTGTCACAGCCTTTGGCACAGGTTTTTTGGTAGTCTTTTTCTGAGCTGCTGCGGTAAAAGATAGAATCAAAAACGCGAGCAATAAGCCCTGACTAATTCGTTTCATGGTACAGATATCTTTGTAAGAGAATCTTATCAGCATCCGTATTTAATTTTACGAGATTGGAGATCAGCCAGCCTGTGTTATAGCCCGGCCGGTTAAAGTCAGCAAGTTCAAAATACCACCCTGCTACCTGAAAGAAATGAAACCTCACCTCACGGACAGACTTAAATTTGAGAGTTCCTTTTTTGACTTCGTATAAAAAAACAGAGAGGTGATCGGGTACAAATTGCTTTGCCGTAAACTGACTGATACTATCACTTTTGCTAAATGCTTTATGCAAGTTCATAAAATCCAATTCGTGACTTAGTGGGTGAAGAAACCTACCAACCTTTGTTGTGTCGCGAACAAAATAGGGTTGGTATGCATCGGCAAATACTTTTCGAATCACCCACTTATAGCCGAGATGATCTTTTTCAAGCTCCATAAACAGAGTAATAGGTAGATCCTTTGCATTAGAGGTAAATATGGTTTGTACTTCAGAGAACCACTGTGGACCATGAAAGTCTAGAAGGGTATTCTCTTTATCAACTACCTGTTTTACAAATTCAGATTTTAGCGTGGTGCTAATGCCTTGGTTACTTTCATCAAAGAGAACACTGAAGTATCGCTTTCTTAACTTAGCACTTTGATACATTTTGTCATCCGGATTATACCGATTTCCCTTTTCGTCTTCTTCCCCATTAAAGCGCCTAAAGAACTGGTTAACTTGTTTGGATTCAGCATAAAGCCTTGTTTCATCCTCCATGCCATTCACTAATTGGGCACGCAGAGGCGGAGAAGCAAATAGAGCAGAAAGTAAGAGAAAAAAAATTGCCTTCATGATAGCAGCAGTTGCGTTTTAAATAAAGGCTACGAACTTCTCGCATTACCAAAACCCCCCACAGCGAGTTGCCCGTAGCCCAAAATATTCAACGTGTTTATACGCCAGTTTCCGTAACTCTGATGTCACCCAATAGAACATCCCAAAACTCGATGATCCTTCCCTGAATCTGAGTTTTCTTCCGCTCTACATAGATTGTAATATCCTTCTTAGTCGTGTCTTTATAATTCATACCATCATCTGATTCGCCTTCAAAACGTTGATAGATGGTAATAACGCCTACATAACGCCCATCAGGCTGACGTTCCAGATCGCTGATGTAATGAATATCATACCACTTAATGGTTACCCGATCATAGTTCAGCGCCACCAGGTGTTCAAAATACTTACGAACTTTATAGTATTTAACTTCCTGGCTTGAGAGTGACGAAACTCCCATTTCACTACCCGGTGTGAAGAGTTCTTCAGCTCTGTCCATCACACGTGTGGCCTCGGAGAAGGCCGTTTTTTTATTGCCTATAATGCTTATGTATTTACTCAAGTCCCGTACTTTCTCCAAAGCAAGAGAATCGATTGCTTGCTTTCGTGCGGGACTAACCTCTCCGGTTTGAGCATTTAGATTGCCAATAGATAAGATACTAAGAAGTAGTGTGATTATGTGGGGAATTTTATTCATGTTTAATACATATTTTGGATGAGAATTTGGTCTAGAGGATTGCTCTTATAAAGGTTTCTTTATCTCTACTTCGGTTATTTTACCAGCATTGTCCATTTTAAGATTAGATAACACATTGTTATTTTTCTTTTGGTCCTTCAGATAATGAAGATATTCACTAATGGTAGTAGGCCGGTCATAATCTTTTTGACCACCTTCCTCGCTGATCACTATCAATACAGGTGTCTCCGGTGAAGCAAAGAGGTTAAGCGCTTCGCTAATGCTATTATTGGCAGCTGATACCGTGTTTGCATTGGCAATGGCGTCAAAGTAATTATTTACGCGAGTGTTGGTTGAAACTTCAGCGGGTTCGTTCTTCAATTCTTCTGCTTTTTTTCTTTCCATTTCTTCAGCTGCCTTTCGTGCAGCCTCTGCTTCTTGTTGCTTGCGTTGTGTTGCTTCTTGTTCCATTCGGGCTTTCTCGTTCGCCAGATTAGTAGCTTCCATGGCTTTCTTTTTACTCTGGCAGCCAAGTGCACTGATTGTAAGTATTAAAACCAACAGAACCAGATTTAGGGAGTTTCCAAGTTTCTTCATTATTAGCGCAGTTGAGTTAGTATTCTATTGTAACGGTGGTTTAATAGTCAATATCATGCCGCTGTTCAAAAGGATCGATTTATCAACTAATTCCGGGTTGAATGCACGAAATCAGAAGTTCTTCTGTATACGATGATTTCAGCCGTCATAAAGAGTGTGGATTTAAATACACATAAAATCGACTCGTACCGTCACTCACCTTCCATTCTATCTTTTAATAGAATAACAGTTTTCGAAATCTGTTTGTACCTGTATTTTGGCAATTGTCTATGTGTGGCTAATTGTATCTTAACCATAATTGACTATGGCTGCACAACTTCCTGATGTTCTGATCCAGGATGGATCAAAAATGGATTTATATTCTAACCCACTGGAACCCTATTGGGATTTGTATCCTAAGAAGAGGCCAGCCTTTCAAATAACGAAAAATTGTAAACGCGGTTATATTGCCACTTGGGAACTATGTGACAGCCTGCTCATTCTACGCGGTATTGAGGGAAATGTGAAGAGAAGTAGCTTTCTGTTTTGGAAAAAAATAGTTCCTTACTCCTGGAGGTTGCTTTTTCCAAGAGTAAAGAGCGGGGGGATTGTAGCATCCTGGTTTACAGGTAAGATTCGAATCCCGCAAGGCAACTCAATGATCTATGTGCATAATGGATATGATTCACGGTTCGAACGTGAAATGATTATTACGCTTGACAAAGGAAAAGTGATTAAAAAAGTAGTGTTGGATAATACACAACAAAAACTATTGGTAGAAGTATAACTTCATAAAATTCAAAATACAGTTAACTATCCAATACTCATGGATTTAATGAGGTACTTTAAACCGATTCGATTCAATATCCTTCTTTGTCATCTTTATTATGTTCACATCCAACATGATTTTACTGAGAGGTTCATCAATAGAATCAGTTGGCACAGACACGATGGCATCAATCACATCCATTCCTTTAAATACATGGCCATACACTGTATATTTATTGTCAAGCCGTGCTAACCCATTTTTATTCTGAACTACATAGAACTGACACCCGGCCGAAAGCATTTCCGGATTGTCGTCACGCCCGGCAGCGAAAGCACCATACACATGTTTGATACTATCGTTAAATTCAGGTTTCAATAGGTAAGGGGAGTCAGCAAAGCCTGCGGGTGTATCCGGGCAGCCGCCCTGCGCCACAAAATCTTTGATCACACGATTGAACGAGAGGGTATCCCAATATCCAGCATTGGCCAGCTTAATAAAATTTGCTTTGTGGTTAGGTGTTTCATCGTTTAGCCAGATCAGCAATTCGCCTTTATCCGTTTTAATTTGCCCTACATCATATAGCTTTTCGGTTGAGCAGCCGAAAGTTAGCAGTATAAAGAATATGAAACAGGTCGCTTTCATAGTTAAAATTCTAATTTTGAATTGGCAAGATAATAACAACAGGTCAGTTTATACACCACTGACAGGTTGATATTGTGGAATGCAGCAACCTATGACAAAAATCATCGCTTAAGAGATTTTATGAAATTACTTTTATACCCATATTCTTCAGTATAGTACTATATGGAGAAGAAAAGTACGATATTACTGTTCGAAAAACCTGTTGCGCGGTCGCTATGAGTAAGTCCGATTCCAAACCTTATTTAATCAACCGATCTATTGATTCTTTCCTTACCGGGGTATCGGATGCATACGCATTTACAGCCCGTTTTTTTAAGGAAGCATTTTTACCACCTTTTCATTTTCGCGAAATCATTAATCAAAGTTTTGAAATCGGACTTAAATCGCTTTCGCTGATTACTGTCACCGGTTTCATTATTGGCATCGTGTTTACTAAACAATCCCGTCCTTCGTTGGAGGATTTTGGTGCTACTTCGTGGCTTCCTTCTTTGATGGGCATTGCCATCATCCGGGCATTGGGTCCGTTAGTCACGGCTTTGATCTGTGCTGGCAAGGTTGGGTCTAGTATTGGAGCTGAAATTGGTTCGATGAAAGTAACCGAGCAAATCGAGGCTATGGAGGTATCAGCTATTAATCCATTCAAATACCTGGTGGTTACCCGAGTAATGGCCACCACACTAACCATTCCGATACTATCCTTGTATTGCGTTTGTGTTGGACTTTATGGCTCTTATATAAACGTTCATTCCGAAGAGGCTACGGGTATTATTAGCTTTTATCAAAATGCATTTTCTTCAGTATCGTTTCTCGATATCTATACTTCCGTTATCAAATCAATTGTCTATGGATTTACTATTGGAATAGTTGGATGTTATAAAGGATATAATGCAAGCCAGGGAACACGGGGCGTAGGTCGAGCCGCTAATAAGGCGGTAATCGTTTCCATGTTTCTTATTTTTCTTGAAGAAGTAGTCATTGTTCAGGTTACAAACTGGTTCAGGTATTTTTAAGATGAAGGAAGCTAAACACCAAATCAATAGGGAAGAATCAGTGATTTCTATTACTGGTCTCGAGAAATCATTCGATGAATTGGATGTTTTAAAAGGTGTAGATTTCAATTTATTGAGAGGTGAAAATGTAGCCGTACTAGGCAAATCAGGATCTGGGAAATCGGTTTTAATAAAGATTATTGTAGGACTGCTTAAGCCGGATGCGGGCGAAGTGTGGGTGCTGGGCAAGCAGGTAGACAAACTGAAGGGCAGAGAACTAGACGCATTGCGCCTGCGGGTAGGATTCTCATTTCAAAGCAGCGCTCTTTACGATAGTATGGACGTTTATCAGAACCTGGCCTTCCCACTTACAATGAATAAGAAAAATTTGACAAAAGCCCAGGTAGATCATGAAGTAGAAGAAGCACTGGATGCTGTAGGCCTGGCTCAGAAAATTTATGAGATGCCATCCGATCTTTCGGGTGGACAGCGTAAAAGAATAGGCATTGCCCGGACTTTGATTCTGAAACCTGAAATTATTTTGTACGATGAACCTACATCAGGTTTGGATCCCGTTACCAGCGGTGAGATTAATGATTTAATTCGCGAAGTTCAAGAACGATACAACACCAGCTCAGTGATAATCACCCATGACCTCACCTGTGCCAAGCACACGGGTGACCGAGTGGCCATGTTATTGGATGGACGATTTTCCAAGGTAGGAAGTTTTGAAAGTGTTTTTGAAAGCGATGATGAACAAATTAAAAGTTTTTATAATTACAATTTTACATTAGATAGCCATGCGTGAATCTCCTAATAGACGTGCCGTAATCGTTGGCCTTTTTGTTTTTATCGGTTTGATTTTTCTCGTTAGTGGAGTCCTGATGGTGGGTAACCTACATGAGACCTTTAAGAAGAAGATGACCGTCACTTCTTTTTTCGATGATGTGAATGGTTTACAAGCGGGTAACAATATCTGGTTCTCCGGGGTGAAAGTGGGTACTGTGAAGGCAATCCAATTTCATAGCCGGAATGCAGTAGAGGTAACCATGCGGATTGATGTAAAAACCCAGGAGTACATAAGACAAGACGCGAAAGTAAAAATAAGTACCGATGGTCTTATCGGAAATAAAATCCTGGTCATTTATGGAGGCAGCGGAAAGGTTGGCCAGATCCAGGAAGGAGATACATTGGAAGTTGAAAAATCAGTATCGCAGGAAGACATGCTGAAAATTCTGCAGGAAAGTAACAAGAACTTAAATTCCATTACCACTGATTTTAAATCCATCAGTAAGAAATTGGATTCAGGAGAGGGAACGATGGGAAAATTGCTGAATGATAATTCGTTGTATGATAACGCCAATAAAACAATTGTGTCCCTTCAACAAACCTCTGCCAAAGGCCAACAATTGCTTAACAACCTAAACACCTACACGGCTAAGCTAAATCAAGAGGGTACATTAGCCAATGACCTGGTTTCCGATACGGTTGTGTTCAATTCCATCCGGGAGTTCGCTCAGCGCCTGAAACAAATTGCAGATACTACAGCCGTACTGGTTACACAGCTCAAAACGATTAGTAAAGATACTTCCACATCCATCGGAGTTTTGCTCCACGATAAAGAGGAAGGTGCACGTTTAAAAAATACACTTAAGAACCTGGAGAGCAGTTCCAAGAAACTGGATGAAGACCTTGAAGCGGCTCAATATTCCTGGCCGCTGAAAAAGGGATTCAAAAAGATGGACAAAGCAAAAAGTGACTCGTTGAAAAACGTGAATTAGTTGGTAGCTCCACTACTTTAAAGACTTCATTTAAGTACACAAAAAAAGAGAACCCTAAGGTCCTCTTTTTTTATACTCCAATTTTAGTTAACAAAATTCATCAAACACCTCTACCAGATGTTCACCAATCATTTGGGCATTACGGCCTTCAATATGATGGCGTTCCACGAAGTGAACTAATTCACCGTCTTTAAAAAGAGCGATCGCGGGAGAGGATGGAGGGTATGGCAGCGTGTATTCACGGGCTTTGGCAACTGCCTCTTTATCTACTCCGGCAAATACGGTAGTAAGGTGATCTGGCTTTTTGGCGCTATGTTGAAGTGCCCACTTGATGCCTGGACGAGCCGCACCAGCCGCACAACCACAAACCGAGTTGATCACCAATAAGGTGGTGCCTTTATGGTCTTTCAATTCGGTGTCTACTTCTGCAGATGTTTTCAATTCCTTAAAGCCAGCTACGGTAAGATCCTGGCGCATAGGGGCAACTAATGGTTCTGGATACATATTATTAGAAATTATATTTAGAATTATGTTTTAAGAATTATTTCTCTCTGTTACTCTAACATTTTAGCAAACCTCAAAGTTCGGATAAGTTTTTTACATAAATCCGAGTTCAAGCTTAGCCGCTTCACTCATCATGTCCTGTGAGTAGGGCGGATCAAATGTCAATTCTACTTCCACACTACTAACACCATCAATTTCTTTTACCTTTTGTTCCACTTCTACAGGGATGACTTCCGCGGATGGACAAGAAGGTGAAGTAAGCGTCATTAAAATGAAAACGTTGTTCACGGGAAATACGCTGATCTCATAAATAAGACCCAGTTCGTAAACATCAACCGGAATCTCAGGATCATAGACGGTCTTTAAGGCAGCAATTACCTTGTCCCTGAGTTCGCCTTGAGGTATCTCCGCGGTGGATTTAATATTTTCAGAGGTATCGCTCACGAGATTTCTTTTTGTGTTTTAAAAGCCAGCGCATACAATTTCATTTGTTTGATCATGGAAGCAAAACCATTTGAACGCTGGGTGCCAATGAATCGTTCCATGCCAATTTTGTGCATAAAATATAGATCTGCACTTAAAATATTTTCTGGACTTTGTCCATTAAAGATCCTGACCAATAAACTAACCAGTCCTTTCGTGATAGCGGTATTACTGTCCGCTTCAAAATATATTCTATCATTTTCAATCCGGGCGGTCATCCATACTTTCGACTGGCAACCCTTTACAATATTCGATTCCGTTTTATCTTCTTCCTTCATTATCGGGAGTTTCTGGCCCAACTCCATGATATAAAATACCGTCATTTCCATGTCTCCATCTAACACGGAGAATTCACTGATTATCTCATCCTGAATCTGATTGATTGTCATGGCTTCAGAAATTTAACAATTCGTTCAATTCCTTCCGCCAATTGATCTACTTCATCTATGGTGTTGTATACAGAAAATGAAGCCCGCACAGTACCTTCAATACCAAAGCGGTCCATTAAGGGTTGTGTGCAATGATGTCCGGTTCGTACTGCGATACCGCGAGTGTCCAGCATCTGCCCGATATCAAAATGATGAATACCATCGATCACGAAAGACTGAACGCTTACTTTCTCATTGGCTGTACCAACCAGTCTCAAAGAAGGGATAGCCAACAACTTCTTACCAGTATAACTCAGTAACTCATTTTCGTGAGCTGCTATGTTTTCTTTTCCAAGTTCATTGATGAATAGGATCGCTTCATTCAAAGCAATCACATCAGCAATATTGGGCGTACCGGCTTCAAATTTGTAAGGAAGATCGTTGTAAGTTGTTTTGGCAAATGTCACCTCTTTGATCATTTCACCGCCTCCCATGTAAGGAGGCATTTTTTCCAATAGTTCTTTCTTACCATACAGAATTCCGGTGCCAGTGGGGCCGTACATTTTGTGTGACGAGATGCAGTAGAAATCGCAATCCAACTCTTGTACATCGATGTGTAAATGCGCAGCAGCCTGTGCGCCATCAATTAAGACAACGGCTCCAAAGTTATGCGCA
>DAOOCD010000104.1:0-11456 GCA_035408225.1 Cyclobacteriaceae bacterium
CACTCACCAATCCAAAAAACTCGAGATAACTCATGGGATATCCGAGTATGGTAAAAAAAATGTGTTGGATGTCGAAGAATTTCAATGGCCGGAATTCAGATTACAACTTTATACACACATTCTTAGCTTCTGTAAAAAAGCGTAACGCTTCCCAGCCGCCTTCACGACCAACGCCTGATTGCTTCATTCCGCCAAAGGGCGTGCGCAAATCTCGCAACAGCCAACAGTTTACCCAAATAATTCCGCTCTTGATTTGATGAGCCACGCGATGCGCCCTTTTTAAATTTTCCGTCCAGAGGGTGGCGCTTAATCCATAAGCGTTTGAGTTTGCATAGCTAATGGCTTCCTCTTCAGTATCAAATGGCATAATCGTAACGACTGGTCCAAAAATCTCTTCCTGATTTGTTCGACAGTTTTGATCCAATCCAACAACAACCGTGGGCTCCACGAAATATCCAGTTGCACACCGGCCTGATAGTACAACTCGTTTTCCGCCACAAAGAATTTTTCCGCCTTCTTTTTTTGCCAGATCAATATACGAAAGCACCTTATTCATGTGTCCTTCCGATACCAATGCACCTACGCGGGTTTTTTCATCGAGTGGATCACCAACAGTAAGTTCCTTCGTGCGTTTCACAAATTCATCTACAAATTTCTGATACAAACTTCTCTCAACCAGTATGCGTGAGCCACACAAACATATCTCACCCTGATTGGAAAATGATGAGTTGATGGACGTGCTCACTGCTTGTTCAAAATCACAATCAGCAAAAATGAGATTCGGATTTTTTCCTCCTAATTCGAGCGAAAGCTTTTTGAACATCGGGGCTGCGGTGGCCGCGATCGTTTTTCCGGTCACCGTTCCTCCGGTAAAAGAAATGGCTCTTACTTCCGGATGTTCTACAATTGCCTGACCTACTTTACCACCTAACCCATGTACTATGTTTAGTACACCCGCGGGTAATCCAGCTTCAATACAAAGTTTTGAAAACAGATAAGCCGTCATGGGCGTAAGCTCTGAGGGCTTGGCCACTACCGTGCACCCTGCCGCCAGGGCGGGAGCAATTTTCCAGGTGAATAAATAGAGCGGTAGATTCCACGGTGAAATGCATCCTGCAACTCCAATGGCCGTGCGCGTTGTATAGTTGATTGCTTCTCCTTCCATAAAATGAGATTCGGAAGAAGTATGCATAGAAGCCGTTGCATAAAATCGCATATTGGCAGAAGCCCTGGGTATATCAACTGCCTTTGCAAGTTTAAGCGGTTTACCCTGATCCATACTTTCTGCCAAAGCAAGCTTATCTAAATCCCGATCAATTAAATCAGCAATAGCTAACAGGATGGCCGATCGCTTAGATAAAGGCATGGCAGACCAGGAAGCAAAAGCGGCACTTGCTGCTTTCACAGCGAGCTTCACATCTTCAGCATCGGAGTCAGGCAACATTCCGTACGTCTTGCCTTCGGCAGGATTTATATTTTCCAAATACTTGCCTGCAACAGGTTCAAAGTGTTTGCCATCTATATAATTAAGTATTTGGTCCATGCCAGATTGAATTGTTGTTAAGTTACTTCTTCGTGATTTTAAACTCTACTCTTCGATTACGTTCCCGATTTTCAGGAGTATCGTTGGGGGCAATCGGTCGGGTAGCTCCATATCCCTTGCCGGCAATACGATCTTTGGGAATTCCCTTATTCTCCAGATAAGATTTTACAGCCAATACCCGGTTTTCAGAAAGTTTCATCAGGGCATCCTTGTTGCCAACGTTATCTGTATGCCCACTTAAATCAATCTTGATGGTTGGATTATCATTCATAATTTCAACCAACCGGTCGAGCTCCGGATATGATTGGGATTTTAAAATAGGTTTCCCCATTTCAAAGAAAACGTTATTAAGTGCAACACTCTCGCCCACTTCAATAGGCACCAGCAGTAAGTCCTTTTCTAACTCTTTATATTTAAGCACGGAGGCGAGCTCCATATTTTCATTGACTGAAAAATATCCTTTTGCTGCCGCCCGAATGCCATAATTTTTTCCTTTGGTTAAAGCAATCCGATAGGATCCGGTTTTCGGATCAGAAATCGCTTCACCAATTTCTTTTCGTGTAGATAAGTCCTCGAAGAAAATATCAGCTCGTATGGGCTCTTTGGTCTTTGCATTCAAGGTGCGCCCCAGTAACAATACCACCGGATCGGGCTTAATGGCGTCTGGTAATTTAATCCTTACCAGATCGGATGCTCCAATAGAATTGCGATCACTAACCATGTAGGCATAGTCAGCTGCTGCCGATAAAGTATAATAAGCATCAAAGCCTGCAGTGTTTATTTCGGGACCCAGGTTTACAGGTTCAGTCCAATCCGTCCACGATTCGCCAACACGCTTGCTCATGTAGATGTCATAACTACCGTAGCCCGCTCTGCCACTGGAAGCAAAATAAAGTGTGCGTCCATCGGCTGCAAGAAAAGGTGAAATCTCATCGCTGGCGGTATTGATCTGCCGGCCTAGATTTAGTGGCTCCGACCAGCTTCCCTTTTGATCCTGCTGGATCACATAAATGTCCTTCTCCTTATTCTCTGCATCAGGATTATAGAAGAGATTCAGCTTCAGTTTTGCCGTAAACAAAAGGGCTTTTCCATCCGGAGACAAATTGCCTTCCATATTTTTTGATTCATTCTTAAACCTCACATTGAGGTATTCTGGTTGAGTCCAGCCTGCCTGATCTTTCTTTCTGATCTGAAACCCATCGAGCCGGCAAAATAAAAGCATGTTGTTATCAGCACTGATTGCAGCCAGGTTGTTGGCATCCTTATCATTTATGGAGCCCATATTTTTACTCTTTGTCCAGGTGTTTCCATCCGGACTAGTAGTTACCCAGATGTCTTCCCCATCTTCCTTACCGCCAATATTTTCAGGCGAATGTTCGCGGCCAAATAAAATCATTCGGCCATCTGTGGTGATATGCGGACCAAGATCATCATAAAGAGAGTTTACATCCGGTCCCAGGTTTTCTTTCACCAGGCCCGATGTAAGATTGGCCGGTAAATTTATTTTCACATCGTGTCGAAAAATAAAATTATCAACCTCCAATACCATGTCCGTGTAATTAATAAATCCCATCTTCATTCCATAAAGTGGCAATGCGTCAATATTGGCCACTTCCTCCCCATTGATTGAATAATACCAACGGCCTTTCTTCTGCTCTATTTTAAGTTTGTTCTCCTGGCCTACAGGTTTTACTTTTTTGTATTCAACCCATTGATTTATTTTATCTACTTTCTCCGGGCTCTTTATTTTGTAATTGCCATTGCAGGCAATCACGAACTCATGATATTTTCCACCTCCGCCATCACCCCAAAGCAATCCCAACCCATTATTGTCACTTCCCGATTTTTGAACAAAGGTTGCTTCAATGGAAAAATCCTTTCTGCTATCCATGTAAGGGTTGATGGTTATAAATCGACCATTGTCTTTCTGGGTGGTCTCGATTACATATTTTCCGTTCTCCATTTTAATGGAATAATTTTCTCCCTTCCCAGTCCACCAACCCTGATTATTATTATTGAATTCATCCTTTATAAACACAGGCGGTTGTGCCCAACACAAAATGGGTTGAAAGAGCACCAAATAAAAAATGTATCGGCCTATTGACATCGTAACAAACTAGGATAAAGAATTGAACTTACAAACTTCCGGTTCGTCCGCCATCTACGGGTACATTAATTCCATTGATGTATCCGGCAGCGGGTGTTGCTAAAAAAGCAACTGCGGCCGCTACTTCGTTTGGTTCTGAAATTCTTCCGGCCGGCACTTCAGAAATCATTTCATTTTTAATGTCCTCATACGTCTTCCCTGATTTCTCAGCCTTACTTTTAATCAACGAGTCCAATCGGCCCGTCATTGTAGTTCCGGGCAGCACATTGTTTACAGTGATTCCGAAAGGGGCAAGTTCAACCGATAAAGTTTTTGCCCAATTCGCCACAGCCCCGCGCGTAGTATTCGATACGCCAAGGCCTTTCAGAGGCACTTTCACCGAAGTAGAAATGATATTAATAATCCTTCCAAAGGCAGCTTGCTTCATGCCACCAACAACTGCCTGCACTAAAATCTGATTGCAGATTAAATGACTGGTAAAGGCTCTAATAAAATCTTCCGGGGCCGCATCAATAGCTGGACCTGCAGGCGGGCCGCCCGTGTTATTAACCAGGATATGAACTGCATTAGTCTTTGTGAATAGCTGAATAGCTGATTTGAGTTGATCCGGATTGTTAAAGTCAGCCACCAGGTAATTATGGGTTTGATTTGCTGGCGTAGGTAATTCCTTAAGCACAGCCCTGAGCTTTTCTTCATTCCGCGAAAGCAAGGTTACCGTGGCGCCTAATTGGGCCAATTCAATAGCCGATGCTTTCCCAATTCCCTGTGTGCTACCGCCCACCACCGCTCTTTTTCCGCGTAAATCCAGATTCATAGTTTGATTTTTAGTAAAGATAAAAGAACATTAACTTTCCTTGATAAATGTGAGTGATTTATGGAAACGACCTACAAAAATTGTCAGAGTTGCGGCATGCCCATGAAACGGGATGTGCAACACGGGGGCACGGAGGCTGATGGCTCCAAATCAACCATGTATTGCAGTCATTGTTACCAGCAAGGTAAGTTTACCCAACCCAATCTTTCGGTAGATGAAATGAAAACGCTGGTTAAAGGCAAATTGAAAGAAATGAAAATCCCGGGAATCTTATCGGGCATCTTTACCCGCAACATCCCTAAACTTGCCCGCTGGAAATCAGCACATCATTAATTCTAATTCCACCCGCACTTATCCAAAATAATTATGTTGATTCGCAGACCCTTCAATCTTAAAAACTGGATCACTGAAAACCGGAATTTATTAAAACCTCCGGTAGGAAATAAAAACCTGTATGCCGATGCCGGTGATTACATTGTAATGATCGTAGGCGGCCCCAACGCCCGAAAGGATTTTCATTTCAATGAAACCGAGGAATTGTTTTATCAACTGGAGGGCGACATCAATGTGCGCATTCAGGAAGATGGCAAAGCGGTAGATATTCCAATTAAGGAAGGCGAAATGTTTTTACTGCCCGCCAATGTCCCTCATCGGCCCGAACGACCTGCCGGCTCGGTCGGGTTGGTGATTGAATGCAAACGACCCGAACAAGATGTATTGGATGGCCTGCAATGGTATTGCGACAAGTGCAATCATAAACTTCACGAATATCGTTTTCATCTCGACAACATCGAAAAAGATTTTCTCCCGCGCTTCCGCGAATTCTATGGTTCAAAAGAACTCCGCACATGCAAAAGTTGCGGCACCGTAATGGAGACTGACCCACGATTCGTTTAGCCTAACCAATTCGAATATGAAATATCTTTTATCCCTTACCCTGTTGATTTTGAGCATCGGTGCCGTTGCACAAAAGTTCAATGGCATCGAATCAAACATGTCAAATCTATTTCGGTTGTCCGATGCAAAAAGCCGATCTATCTCACCTGAAAATTTTAATGGAGAAAAGGGGAAAGGCGGAATGGCCACCGATGGCACCGGGGCTAAAGCTTCGCGCGATCTGGGCCAGGGATGGAAAGTTAGTCCGAGTGTGCGGATTAAATCAAAAACAACTTATACTGTTGCCGAGATTGATGGGCCTGGTTCAATTCAACATATCTGGATGACACCAACCGGTAACTGGCGGCATTCCATCATTCGTTTCTATTGGGATGGCGAGACAGAACCTTCTGTAGAAGTTCCGGTAGGAGATTTTTTTGGGATGGGCTGGGGAAAATATGCATTGTTAAACTCACTGGCAGTTTCAGTTAATCCGGGTAGCGCCTTTAATTGTTACTGGCCTATGCCATTTCGAAAAAAGTGTAAGATCACCATGGAAAATCTGGGCGATACGGATATGACTCTCTTTTACCAGGTTGATTATCTCTTAACCGATGTTCCTGCTGATGCCGCTTACTTTCATGCACAATTCAGGCGCGTACATAATTTACCGTACAAACAAGATTATGTTTTGATTGATGAGATTAAAGGGAAAGGTCACTATGTGGGAACCTATATAGCCTATGAAGCACATGAAAATGGGTGGTGGGGCGAAGGTGAAATTAAATTTTTCATGGATGGTGATAAACAGTTTCCTACCATCATCGGCACGGGCACCGAAGATTATTTTTGTGGTTCGTATGATTGGGACACCAAACGTAAAGTAGCAGAAGGTGTTGAAGTTGTTGACTACACCGAATACAGTGGTCCGTATACCGGCCTGCATCAGGTAATTCGTGGGGATGGCCACTATCAGGTAATGCAGCGCTTCGGTATGTATCGCTGGCACATCAACGATCCGATCCGCTTTGAAAAAGATCTTAAGGTCACTATCCAGGCGTTGGGCTGGCGTTCAGATGGTCGCTATCTACCGTTGCAGGATGACATTGCCTCCGTAGTTTTCTGGTATCAGTCCGAACCTCACACTACATTTCCAAAACTTCCTTCGCGGGATGAGTTGGATGTATATTGATCATTACTTGTACTCATGAAATTTGAAAACTCGCTGGCCTTTGCCAGGAAACTCGACAAACAGGATTCGTTAAAGTTATTTCGGCAACAGTTTTATCTCCCCAAAGTAAACGGCAAAGTAGCCATTTACCTTACCGGCAATTCGCTGGGGCTGCAACCTAAATCTGTAAAGTCTTCTATCAATCAGGAGTTGGAAGACTGGGCTGCATTAGGTGTAGAAGGACATTTGCATGCCAGCCGGCCGTGGCTTTATTATCATAAGTTTAGCAAGAAAGCATTGGCTCGATTAGTTGGAGCGAAACCACTTGAGGTAGTTTCGATGAACCAGCTTACAGTCAATCTGCACTTAATGATGACTTCGTTTTATAGGCCTACTAAAACCCGCTATAAAATTCTTACCGAGGCGGGCGCCTTTTCATCCGATCAATATGCGTTCGAATCACAGTTAAAGTTTCACAACATCAATCCCGAAGACGGGTTGATAGAACTCAAGCCGAGGGCTGGTGAATTTACCTTGCGCACCGAAGATATCATACAAGCCATAGGAGCTAATAAAGAGGAAGTGGCACTCGTAATTTTTGGAGCGGTACAATATTATTCCGGACAATTCTTCAATATTAAAGAAATTACAAGTGCCGCACATAAAGCTGGTGCGTATGTAGGTTTTGATTTAGCGCATGCTATTGGCAATGTCCCATTGAAATTGCATGACGATGGAGTTGACTTTGCAGTATGGTGTAGTTATAAATATCTCAACTCCGGGCCCGGTGGAATTGCAGGCGCCTTTGTTCATGAAAAACATGCTGCCGATTTTAGTTTACCACGGCTGGCAGGTTGGTGGGGACATAATGAGAAGGCTCGCTTTCAAATGAAGAAGGGATTTATTCCTATGCCGGGGATAGATGGCTGGCAACTCTCCAACTTTCCAATACTTTCAGGAGCAGCACACCTCGCATCATTGAAGATCTTTGAAAAGGCTGGAATAAAAAATCTTCGTGCAAAAAGCATTTTACTGACCGGATACCTGGAGTATCTATTAAAATCAATTCCATCGTACTCTGATCATTTAACAATTATCACACCTGAAGTTGCCACGGAACGAGGTTGCCAGCTTTCGTTGCTGATGAGAAAGAATGGCAAGAAAGTATTTAATCAACTTACAAAAGCGGGGGTAATTGCCGATTGGCGCGAGCCCGATGTGATTCGAGTGGCACCGGTGCCCCTGTATAATAGTTTCGAAGATGTATTTCGGTTTGTTGAAATCTTTAAAAAGGCGTCAGACCGCTCCAGGCGGTCAGACGCCTAAACACTACCTCATGCAATTCTCACCTGATTGTTTATATCACATCTATAACCGGGGCAACGATAAACAGAAAATATTTTTTCAGGAGAAGAATTATTCTTTCTTTCTGAATAAAATAAAACAAGACTTACCAAAATTGTGTGATATACTAGCTTATTGTCGGATAAGGCGTCAGACCGCTTTGAGCGGTCTGACGCCTAAACTAAAGATTTAGAAATGAATAAATCAAAACATATTGCTATTGCGGGTGCTGGTTTAGTGGGGTCACTGCTTTCTATCTACCTGGCCAAAAGAGGGTATCAGGTTTCTGTTTTCGAACGAAGAGGCGACATGCGCACCAGTGGTTACGAAGGCGGACGATCCATTAATCTTGCACTAAGCAACCGCGGCATCCGTGCACTTGATGAAGTAGGTCTTGCCGAAGAAATGAAAAAAGTGGCCATCCCCATGCACCGAAGAGCCATGCATGACCGGCAGGGCAACATGACCTATCTACCTTACGGGAAAGAAGGACAATTTATTAATTCGGTTTCGCGCAGCGCATTAAACATTGTGTTGATGAACAAGGCTGAAGAATTGGGTGTTAAGTTTTTCTTTGAACAACGAATAACAAAAGTTGATGTGGAGAAAACCACGTTAACAGTCAACGGTCCACAGTCTACTGACCACAGTGGACCGTTGACTGTCGACTGTCGACCATTTGATTTAATCCTTGGTGCTGATGGCGCTTTCTCTGCAGTACGTGGTGCCTTTCAGATAACCGACCGGTTCAATTACGCGCAAGATTATATTGATCATGGCTATAAGGAACTGCACATTCCCCCAGGCGCAGCAGGTGCGTTTAAGCTGGAGAAGAATGCTTTGCATATCTGGCCGCGCGAAAGTTTCATGATGATTGCATTACCCAACCCGGATGGCAGTTTTACCTGTACACTGTTCTTTCCGTTTGAAGGGTCGCCCTCATTCAGCCAACTAAAGACCGATGCTGAAGTAAGTATGTTTTTCGAAAGTACATTTCCGGATGCCGTTGCATTGATGCCGACATTACTGGAAGATTTCAATGCCAATCCAACTTCCTCATTAGTCACGGTGCGTTGCTACCCATGGGTAAAAAATAATACCTTATTGATTGGCGATGCTGCACATGCTATTGTCCCCTTCTTTGGCCAGGGTATGAATGCCGGCTTTGAAGATTGCCGATTACTCAATGAAATGCTGGAAACTCATCGGGACGACTGGAAAAAAGTGCTTCCTGAATTTGAAAGAACCCGTAAGAAAGATGCCGATGCTATCGCTCAACTGGCACTCGACAATTTTATTGAAATGCGTGATCTTGTAGCTGATGCAGATTTCCTGTTAAGAAAGAAAATTGAAGCCCGACTTCATCAACTTTATCCAACCCTTTGGATACCTCTTTATTCCATGGTGACTTTTTATGATTCAATGCCCTATTCAACTGCCTACGAAACAGGTCAAAAGCAAAAGAAAATTATGGATGAGGTGATGAAAAGACCGGGGATCGATAAAAATTGGGAGTCGTTGGATTTCAAAAAAATTGTTGAAACCCTAAAGTAAGGCGTCAGACCGTAAGATGTCATCGAAAAGCGGTCTGACGCCTGATAAACTATGCTTCAATCCTGAGTTTATATTCATCATAGCGTTGCAGCACTTCCTTTACATACCGGATCGGTCCATCGCACCGGCAATAGCCCACTACAGCAACCGGATCGCGAAAATATTTTGGATTTGATTTCTGTGAAAGGAAATACTCAACATTGTCTTGCCATACTGTCGGGTCCTTACCATATTTTCTGGTAAGTTTTTGTGCATCCTTTACATGCGAAAGTCCTACGTTATAGGAAGCCAATACAAATTTGATCCGTTCCTGTGGATCAGGCACAGTCTTAGCCCATTGATTATCCAGAAACTTCAAAAACTTAATTCCTACTTTGATATTCTGATTAGGATCCCAAAGGTTGTTCACATGAAAATATTCGCCAGTCTCTGGCATCACCTGCATTAACCCGATAGCACCTGCCCATGATTTTACTTGCGGATCGAAGTTAGATTCCTGATAAGCGACAGAGGCTATCAATCGCCAATCCCATCCGATTTGCTCTGCACCAGCCTTCAACTGATCATCGAAAGGTGATAACCGATTGCCGGCCAGAGAAGAGTAATCACTTGTTATACGTGCCTGCATTAATCTCGGACTTTCAAAATACTTATTATAGATAACCTTAAATACAGCTGTTCGCTTGGCCTCTTTCAACCAGTCATTAGTAGCTTTAAGAAGTTCAGGAGAATTGGTGCGCACAGCCCAGGCAATTTGTTGTGGCAAACTCAACACGGTGCTGATATCGAGGTTAGGGTAATAAAATGAATTTACCATCGCAATGGTCTGATCAGTAACCGTGTATTTAATTTCACCCGTAGCTACTTTTTTTATCAGCGACTCCGTTTCAGCGGTGGCGCTGTCTTCAATTATTTTAATTTCACCCCCCACTTCATTAGATAAATTAATCATCCGTTCCTTAAACGATGAACCCTTCATTACGTACACTTCTTCACCAATCAGTTTTACAGGGTTGCGGATTAGTTTTTTTTCAATTAGCTGAGGCGGTTGCATGCGCCAGTTTGCCGGCTTTTTTTGTACCAGTACCTGGTGCGTATTGAAGTGAGTATCCGTGAAGGCCAGATATTGAGTTCTTTCCTGCGTAATGGTAAGCGGAAAAGCGAGTATGTCCCCTTCCCCTTTATTCAACAGGTCGATGGCTTGTTCGATACCAGTTATGAGCTTGATTTTAAGATCAACTTTAAGGTTGTCGGTGAGGCGTTTGAGTAATTCGTACTCATAGCCCATAGGCCGACCCTTATAAATAAAATAGCTGATTGAATTGTTGTCGAGGAGGGCTACCAGATACCCTCGTTTGCGAATGGCCTCCAGATCAAGTTCTACTTCAGGTTCTTTCGCGAACCCATCCTCACCAATAAATTTATCGCAACCGAGGAGGCAGGAAAGAGAGAAAAGAAGATAAAAAGGTAGTCCGCATCTTCGGGCCATAAATTGAAGATACGGGTTCTTGCCTAAATAAAAAAAGGCCCCGAAGGGCCTCTTTTATCATGAAATCAAACTTTTAATTAAATGTATAGCGAAGTGTTAACTGACCTTGCCATGTGTTATTTAAAGAAATACCGCGTACAAAACGATCACGCACAAGAACAACCTCATTGGTTCCAGCAGCATTAGTAATGGTTTGAGTGGCCATTCTGTAAGTAGGCACACCGGCACCGCTTACACTAGCAAGGGTTAATGGGTTGGCGGTTGTGGCAATATAGCCTACACCCCACTTGTCGTTTAGCAGGTTACCAAAATTGAGGATATCAAATCTTATCTGGACTGCATTCTTCTTGGCTTTTGGGCCTACTTTAATATAAAAATCCTGTGCGATAGTTAAATCAAAGCGGGTTAACCAGGGAAGAGCCTGACCATTTCTTTCTGCGTACTGACCTCTGCGGTTCGACAAATACTCATCGCCATCGATAAACTCATTAAAGGCAGCCTGTTGTTCGGCAGCGGTAAAGGTTTTACCACCTGTAGTTAATGTAGCAAAGGTAAGTT
>DAOOCD010000105.1:0-11449 GCA_035408225.1 Cyclobacteriaceae bacterium
AAACAATACCCACCCTATGAAAGGTCCAGATAAGAACAGGATATTTCCTCTTGAAAATTATAATCGTCTATGTTTTTTGAAAAACGTGGTGAAAAATCCCAACATAATCATTGGCGATTATACCTATTACGATGACTTTGACAACGTTGAAAATTTTGAGAAGAATGTAAAGTATCATTTTGACTTCGTAGGTGACAAGTTGATCATAGGGAAATTTTGCATGATTGCATCCGATGTAAAATTTATTATGAATGGGGCCAATCATCTTACTAATGCGTTGACCACTTATCCGTTTGCTATTTTTGGAAACGGGTGGGAAAATGCAATGGATGGAAAGCAATACCCTAAAAAAGGAGACATAACAATTGGAAATGATGTGTGGATCGGATTCAATGCTACGATTATGGCAGGCGTAACAATTGGTGATGGAGCAATCATAGCTACCAATTCAACGGTTATTAAAGATGTAGAACCTTATTCCATCGTGGGGGGTAATCCTGCAATAGAAATCAAAAAGAGATTCCCTCAGGATACAATCAAGCAGCTTTTACAAGTAAAGTGGTGGGATTGGGAACCTGAGAGAATTACGAAAAACCTAAAACATTTGACTGCTAATAATATTGATGCGCTGATTCGGGAAATGTAAAATTAAGACACAGTCAGGGCGAAGTGCGATACAAAACAAAAATACTTTACAAGACAATTCATTCAATAAACAGATTGATATATGATGAAACTCATTTCAGTGACCCTCCTGGCATTCGTTTTAATTTCGGGTAGTGCACAAAGTTTACTTATTCCGGGAAAGAATTCGTTTGAGAGAAAATGGCTTAAAAATGAATCGTATGAAATGATCTGGTATTTGTTAAAAGACACTATGAAGATTGACATCGGAAAAGTGACTACTCACATATCAATTGATGAGAAGGTTTTAACGATGATTACGAAGGTGAGTATGAATAACGTGACTTCATCCTGGATTGATTCAACTCTTGCTGATATTACAACACTGAAACCCATTCGGCATAGCTCGTTTAACAAACAACGGGATATGGTATTAAATTTTGGTCATGTTGTAACAGGCTTCTATCATGATAAAGTAAAAGACCAAAATACAGTAATTCGTGATATGGTAGCGGTTGATTATTTTGACAGTAATCTCTACCCAATTTTAATCAGGTGGCTTCCGCTAAAAGAAGGATATAAAAAAAATATTGCAATTTATGATTACAATCCCTCAGCACGAATTGGTGTCATGAATGCTGGGATTCAGAAAGTAACCGCGGGAACTTATAGAAGCATTAAAACAGGAGTGAAAGAGGTATGGATTGTTACGGTAGCCGATGAAATTTCAAATGGCGTGGCCACGTATTACATTGATAAACAAGACAGGAGACTTTGGAAGCAGGAGATGAATACGGGTGGCAGAACTATGTTAATGATAAGAATTGAATAAGCATCCGATTTATTGGCTATAGGATACACAAGCCAAATCCTCTGAAGTTTGTCGCTGAGTGACCTAATTTATTAAATTCGTTTTGCATCTGATGTGCTTTTGATTAACAAGCTAGCCGATTAACAGGTAAAAGTATACTAGTTTAAAAGAACAGGTATAATTATATGGAAAACAAAAAGGGAGAACTAGACATCAATGGATTTAAACTTAATTATTTAATCGAAGGAGAAGGCCCCCTGGTTCTTTGTATTGGGAGCACCTTATTTTATCCAAGAGTATTTTCAAATGAATTGAGAGAAAAATTGCAGTTTGTATTCATTGACCATTGCGGATTTGTTTCTCCACCGGATAGAAATGTATTGAATTCAGAGTTCTCTTTGGACAATCTAATCAGACACATTGAAATTATTAGAGCGGAACTTCGTCTTGACAAGTTCTTTATTTTAGGACATTCCGGTCATGCATTTATGGCATTAGAGTATGCAAAAAAATATTCGCAGCATATTTTGGGTACAATAATGATTGCTGTAAGTCCCGATTACAGCGAAAAGTCGCACTCATTGATTGACATTTTCTTTAAGGAATCTGCTTCCGAAATTCGGCAATTGTATTACAGTAATGCAATGAGCGAGTTGCCGGCTCGTATAGAGAAATCACCACTAAAAAGATTTGTGCATTTTTGTTTGTGCAGCGGAGCCAGGAATTGGTATAAGCACGACTTTGATGCACGTCATCTTTGGGAAGGCATCGAGACGAATATGCAAATGATTGACTACGTATGGGGAACAATATTCAGGGATATTGATATAACGAAGAAGTTAAACGCATATACAATTCCAACCATTCTAATGCTGGGAAAATATGACTATGTTACAGGACCAGCGAGTCTCTGGGACGAAACTAAAAGCAGCTTTAAAAATTTAGAATTGGTACTTTTTGAAGAAAGTGGTCACTATCCAATGTTTGAACAGAGTACACTTTTTAATGACGCTTTAATAACCTGGATTGAGAAAACAAATACCAGAAAGCAGAATAGTTTATAAATGGAGAATTTCAGTTAGCCTTGCTTCGCCTTCCGGATCACTTTCGGCCCATACCACAACCAAAATCCAGTGATAGATAAAAACAACAACCCCAGCCCGATGTAGTTGGTGTAAACAAGTTTAAAGGCTTCGCTGATGATGGAACCATCGTGAATGTGTTCAATCCAATCAGCATGGCGCTGGGCCACGGATAATACGTTGCCCGTTGCACCATCAACCTGCGCTTCCCAATAGCCTTCTTTGAAAGTCACCTTGATAATTCCCTTATCAGGACGCACGTCCATACGATCAATTTCTATTGTTCTGCCGGTTACGGAATCTATAGCTAGCAAAGCGGCACGGGCCACCTTGTCAAAGCTGGTCCATTCTGCAAAGGAAAGACTCAGCCCCTTTTGGGTGGCAGGTTGCAGCAGTTCTACGTTTTTTTTCCAGCCCAGCATAACACCGGTAATACTCGTAATTAGCATAAACAAGGCAATACTAATACCTATCCATTTGTGGAGTGATCTAAATTGACGAAGACTGTTGACCAGGTTTTGTAAAGCCATAGTAATGATTTAGTAATAAAGTCCTATTCCCTGAAATTTAAAAAAGCAAATGCATAATATTTTCACTAGTATGAATTTTGGGCTCAAGCTGGTAAACCTGTTTTATGTTTTCAATCGTCAGCACTTTTTCTTTTTCTCCGGCCACAACAACTTTTCCCTGATGAAGAAGAACAATCTGATCCGCAAACCGGGCAGCGAGGTTGAGATCATGCACTACCCCCACCATGACCAGATCTTCCCTTTGGAGTAACTCTCTGATCTTGTTCATAAATTGATACTGGTAATAAACATCCAGGAAAGTTAAGGGCTCATCCAGAATCAAATAACGATAGTTATCAGGAACCGGAAACCATATCTGGGCCAATACCCGCGCGAAATGAACGCGTTGTTTTTCACCACCACTCAAGCTCATATAATTCCGATCGGCCATTTCCCACACATCGAAAAATTTCATGGCGTGTTCTATGGCATCCTCATCTTTCTTGCCCGGTTTCTCTGTAAAGTGTGGATAGCGACCCATCATTACTACTTCCCGCACTGTCAATGGAAATGCCAGGTCAATGTTCTGTGACAGTACCGCCCGTATGACCGAAAGATTACTATGTGATATTGATTGAAGATCACTTTTTCCGAAGCAAACAGTTCCTGTTTTTGGCACCAGTTGCTTGCTTATTACTTTTATCAAAGTTGATTTGCCGGCACCGTTAGGTCCAATGATAAGATTCAGTTTGCCGGGTTCAAATTCAACGGAGACATTTTCCAGTAAGGGTTTGCTCCCAATCGAAACCGTGATATTTTCTACGCTGATCATGCTATTAAAAATAATAGTTTGATTTCCGGAGCATCACAATGAAAGCAGGAACGCCCACCAGTGCAGTAACAATGCCGATGGGTAATTCGGCTGGTGCCAGTGCAAGACGCGCCACCAGGTCGGCCAGTGTTAAAAGCACACCACCTAATAAGGCACTCGCGAGTAACAGGAAACGATTATCGGACCCGAAGGATAATCGCAGCAAATGCGGCACTACTAATCCAACAAAGCTAATAACGCCCACAAAGGCAGTTGCCACCGCCACTAAAATCACGTTGATCACCATGATGATGAGTTTCAGCTTTCGGATATCTACACCAATGAAGAAGGCCTCTTCTTCACCCATCATTAATGCATTGAGTTGTTTGGTATAACGTCTTGCTGCCAGAAAGCACAGCGTTGTTGAGATGAACATGATGGCTACCGAATGCCAGCTTGCCCCGGATAGTGTTCCTAAATTCCAGAACGTAATAGATCTCGCCTGTGGATCGCGTGCCAAATAAGAGAAGAAACCAACCGCACTCAGGAAGATTGCATTGATAGCAATACCGGTCAGTAAAAGTGAAGTGACAGAACTCTTGCCATGCACTTTATTCTTTGCGAGCAAGAACACTAAACTGGTTGAGATCACCCCTCCGATGCAGGCTGCAATGGGCAATGTCCATTCGCTGGCAGTAAATTTTAATGACGCACCTAACACAAAATAAAGGGATGCACCAAAAGCCGCTCCACTGGAAGTGCCGATCAAACCTGGTTCAACAATAGGATTTCGAAATAATGCCTGCATCAACACACCCGAACCCGCCAGGCTGGCGCCCACTACTACACATGCAATTGCGCGGGGTAGACGAATGTCGATGAAAATCCGTTGCACCAAACTAAGCTGATCAGGAGCAGTGAGGATTTTATAAACGGCATCATAGATGTCGTGCAATGAAATCGATATCGCGCCAAAGCATAGCGACAACAAAAAAGTAACGATCAATAAAATAAGTAAGACGAACAAACCAAGGGTGTGCCGGCTTTTCAAATAATTCATTACTGATGAATTAACTGTTGCAGCTTCAATACATTTTCTCCAGTGCGGGGCCCGATATAAACCATATCATGCTCTTCTACGCGATAGATTTTTCCATTCTTAGCGGCCTTTGTGCCGGCAACTCCTGGCAGCGTGTTAGTTTGTTCTGGAGTTCCCAGCCGGTCATAACCAAAGTCGGTGAGCAAAATGACATCCGGATCGGACTGAGCGATTATTTCTGCTGACAATTGTTGCATGCCACGATCTCCTTCAATAGGAATTTGCCCACCGGCCCATTCAATTAATTTCCCTCCCACTGAATTTTTAGTAAGAGTGAGATATACATTGGAGGCACGACCGTAGTGAATGATGACCACTTTCGGCTTATCCGTGTATGTGGAAGTATTTTGGATGGCTTTATTTAATTCTGATTCTAATTTTTGATTTAATGAATCAGCCTGTTTTTCCTTATGAAAAAATACGCCCATCTCCGTAATCAGCTCTTTGGTACCTGCAAGGTCTTCACTTTTTGATGAGAATACTTTCATCGGTATTTTTAAATTAGTCAGCTGTTTCATGACGGGTTCAGGACCTACATTGTTATCGTGAATCAGCAACGTGGGATTGGTAGCAAGAATGCCTTCTGCACTCAGCGCCCGATGATATCCAACCGTGGGTAATTTCTTTATCTCAGGCGGATACGTGCTGGAAAGATCAACGGCCACCAGGTTCTGCTGTGCTCCAAGCGCGAAGATAATTTCATTGTATTGTTTGGATAGGCACACCAAACGCTCTTTGCTTTCTTTCTTATCTTCTTTGTTGTCAAATCGTCCACAGGACACTAGCGCGATCAGGCAAAGAAGACAAATGGTTTTTAATTTCATAATGAAGCATTTATATAAATAAGGTGGTTGCACTAACAACCACCTTATGTTTTTAGAAAATGTATTTGAAGTTTACTCCGCCAAAGTAATTAATATCCTTAGGGCCAGGGATGAAAGCATCAGGCAGCTGGTTGACAAATACCATTTGATAGTATTGCGTGCTGGCGATATTATTTGATCCAAAGTAAGCATCCAGATTAAAGTGTTCTCCAAACTGTTTGCGGTATCCCACTTTTGCATTCAGCAGTCCGTAGCTATGAGCAATGTTTGTTCCGTCCGGAGTGAACGGCATTTCATCGCGATACATATAAATAGCATTGGCATATAAACCTGTATTGGAAACGAAATCTACTCCAAAATTAAAAACAACGGGAGGCACTCCGGCTACTGCTTTGCCGGAATAATCTGACACGGGCGCGGTTGCATTATTCTGAAACGTGTAATCATCATACACAAAATCAGAATAGGTAAAATTCACAAAAGGACGGATTAGTTTAATGAACCCGCTTTGAGAACTATAAGCATTGTATTTTACTAAGGCTTCTATTCCGTTATTGATTAAGCTTCCGCTGTTTACCGTGTAGGTATAAAGAGTTGCCGTGTTGGCTGCATTAGGCACGGCTACCAATGTCATTTTATTGGAGAATATGGCGTTGAAATAGGCCACTTCATAAACCAGCTTGTCATTCAGTAAACTTCCCTTGGCGCCAATTTCAAATTGCTTTCCCTCTTCAGGTTTTAAACCGGTATTCACCGTTCCTGCCAGTGGGGTGTAAATGTTGGACGCCACCGGTGCCTTGTATCCCACACTATAAGATGCATATAACGACATGTGATCATTAATGATTTTGTTTAGTGCGACACGAGGCGATGCCAGGTTATTGTAGGATGTTTTATAAACCGTTGGAATAGTATTGGAAGGTGTATTGTTGGCGGCCACATAAAATTTGTCCTGCAGTTCGATATTCATGGAGCTTAGTCCAATACCGGCAGTAAGGGAGAAATCATGGGGCATTGACAATGTCCATTGGGTAAACAAGGAATAGTTTCCCGTGATGGAGGTCTGGTTGCTTCGCAAGGCTCCTATGATATTGTATCCATTGGGGTCGGCATTATTGGTCACCATTCCATAAGCCAGTAGTTGAGCGTATTGCCGTTGAGCCTCCACACCGGTAAGTCCCGACAATCGAAACTTTTCATTCAATGTAAACCGCGTGTCGAACACAGAACGGATTCCATAATTTACGGGTGCTTTATCCGTCCAGCCACCTGCTGAACTCGCATTGTTACTCATTCCCATTCCAAACACAGAAGTGGTATTGGAAATCGTTTTTGTAAACTGGAAAGTATGCCCGATGCCTGCCCTGAAACTGACAATGTTAGAGTGTGCATCATTCTTAATATAGGCGGGATTTCCACTATAGTCGAATGAATTGTATTGGTCAATCGTCAACTCTCCGTTTCGTTGTTCATAGCTATTACTATATCCGAAATAAGTACTGAGCAACTGTTTGGGATTAACATGATACTCGCCCATGACATTGACAAAATCTTTTGTGCTGTTGGTATGCGGCATAAACCCATCATACTTTTGCTTGCCATAGTTAATCAACAGCGTTCCTTTATCCGTGGAAGATTGGAGGTGTGTGGTGAATCGACTTAGTCCATAACTACCCACCAGCACGTCTTGTCCGATTGAAACTTTTCCTTTCTCAGGTTGTATCGTTTGAAGGTTAATTACTCCGGCAATAGCCAGGCCGTACAGCGATCCGGATGGACCTTTCAGGATCTCAACATTTCCAATCGAACCAAAATCGATATCATCCATTAAGGTGATACCCTCAGCATCAGTAATGGGAATTCCGTTTAAGTAAGCTTTGATGCCTTGCTGATCGAAGTTGCTGTTTACACCACGCGGACCAGGGCCACCACCGCCATACCCCCGTATGTTGAATTGTTGCCCGGCACTGATGGTTCTGCGCTGCATGGTTACACCGGGCACGTTGCCGTTGATGGCATCATCCATAAACAATCCGGTAGATCTTTTGATCTCAGTCACTCCCAACTTGGTGATGGTGGCGGGTTGAGAGAGCATGGATTTATTAATTTCAGTAGAAGCGGTAATTTCTACTTCATTCAATAGCTGGCTGGTAGGATTTAATGTGATTAATAAATCCACATTGCAATTGGTTATGACTTGCCGGGCTGTTTCATATCCGATAAAAGAAATAATAATTTCAATAGCGTTTTCACAAGGAAGAGAGAAGGAACCATCACGATCTGTAACGGTCCCATTCTTCCCTAAAATCTGAACGTTGGCTCCAGCCAGGGGAGCATTGGTTGTCTTGTCTACTACTTTGCCTTTGAGTATCTCCTGGGCATGAATACCAACGGAGAATAATAATGCGATTAAGCTTAACAAAATATTTTTCATGAGTTAATGTTTAAGTTTTTAATCCATGGAATTCGCAAACCGATTGTCATACCAGTTGGTATCTCGTTCTGCTCATTACATGCATGTATAATTAAATTCCAAGTATCCTTGTGTAAATGGATTCCAAGAAGTAATTATTATTTTAAAATATATACGACACAGATTTACCCGCGAGTTTAATTTAGGCGCGTCTGGTGTATAACTGTCAAGAACTAAGTATCAAGTAAGGAATGCTCTGGGGTGGAGGGGAAATGATTGTATCGACCGTATCCGTAGAAAAAAATTGATATGCGGTGTTTGCTCTTTCCCGCACCGATGCTGCTAACGGCACTATACATTCCTGTGTAAGATATATGATATGCATCAGTCCGAGCAACGAGGACGGAATCGGCTTTTTGTCGTTTGAGGATCGTTTCACAATCTCATTGAGCAGCGCAAGCAGACTGTCTTCTGCTTCATCGTGAAGTGCATAGACGAGTACTTTGCCATCCTTCACAGAAATGCGGGCAACATCATACATTTTTTCATTCACCTTTACTTCGTGATCATTGATTTTTGCCTTTCGGTATTCGTCATCAGAAAGAGTAAGTAAGGTCAATTGTTCATCAGGTTTGAGTGCGAGCTCTGCACGCATTTCCTGGCGAATGCCCGAAAGGCGCACGATAAAATAAACATAGCCGCCCGCCACCTGCATGAGGAGTACACTCAGAAACACACTGCCGGCTATCTTTTTCACGAGATCAGAAATTAAGTAGCTTGTTTGGTTAAAACCTAACTCTAAGCGTTCCAAAAATATTACGCCCGGGTGAGTTTATCCCCGAGGCAAACTGGCGGTATTGCAAGTCTGCAATATTATCAATGCCCGCCTGAAAAGTAAATACCGTATTCATACTGTACGAAGCCCGAAAGTTAATAGTATACCACGAGGGCATACCTTCTGCTGTAGCATATTGTAGATTATCTTCACCGCTGCTGCTGTAATCCTCAAGGCGTTTCCATGCGCTGAAATTTGAGAAGAGTTCAGCAAAGAACTTTGCATGGGTATAATTAAGCCCGATGCGCCCAAATGCCGGAGCAATATGATCTAAGGGTGTTTCGGTGCCATCATCATTCTTAACCCGACCGTATGTATAATTATAAGACCCTGTTAGGTTCAATTTTGAAATAATTTCAAACTGACCACTAATGCTGTAGCCATAGATGTATGCCTTGCCAGCATTTTGACTACTTACAACATTGGCTGGAAATCCATTATAAATTACGGTGGTTTGTCCGTTCAGTGTGCCGGGCCGGGTTACAATCGCATCAAAGAAATCCGTTGCAAACACAACGCCTTCCAATCGGGCCTTCGATCCAAAAAACTTTGTTACGCTAAAATCTCCATTGATCGTTTTTTCGGGTGCGAGATCGGGATTGGGTACCACCAATGTTCCGGTGGTGGTAGCTGATCCTTGCACAGACTCAAACACTTTTGCCACATCATCGATATTAGGCACCCGGTATCCTGAACTTGTCATCAAAGCAAACTTCCAGCTGGATGGTGTGTAGATAATACCGAGGTTGCCACTGGCATAGACATTCTGTTGCTTTATCTCATCATAGGGGAATGGAAAGAAGGTTTTGTCAACAAATGTTGAATGCAGAGAACTTCCACCAAGGCGGATTCCATCATTCAGTGTCCACTTATCATTGATGGGCAGCGTGTGGGTTGCATACAAGGCCCAATAGTTTAGTGTATTATCCCCGTCCGGGTATCGGGTATCAAGAGCGCTGGTAGCACCGGTTGAAATATTTTCGCGGTAAGCGGTGGAGCTCAGATTATTGAATTGTGAATCGAAACCATAGCGAAGTTGATTTGCTTTAATTTTCTTCTGCAGGTCAATGGTAAGTCCGCCCACGTTAATTTTCTCAGTTCGATGGTTCAGGTTATTGTTGTTAAACCTGCGGTCGTGCCGGCTTTCTTCGATATCCTGATAACTGGCGGTGACAGTAAGGGCATCGGCCAGCTTTCCTAAATCACTTACCTTAAGTTGATAGGAGGTAAGCAATCGCTTTTGCGGACCATAGTACCACTCTGCTGAGCGAAGCCCGCTTCCCTGCGCATCGGTGAGGCGATCGTATCGTGGAAGATTGCTTGAAGTTGAGTATTGAAAATTCAACACATGCTGCACGCGATCACTTTGCTTAAAAAGGAATTTTTGCAGCAGATCGTATTGTTTGTAGCCACTGAATTTTTGTACGTAAGGATCAGAATTGGTTACCAGTACATCGCCTGAATTGTCAGGAGCACGTTCGGCATACTTGTAACGGACCCAGTATTCTTCACCCAGAGCTTTGTTGGTTTTCTCGCCCATGCGCAGATCGCCAAAGTCGCTATATGTAAAAGAAGTGAATGAACCAAAGCGGGTTCCGCCAAGATTAAAATCCACATGGCCTGTTTTTTCATTGTTGGCGCTTCCAAATCGGGTAAAGGCATTGCCCGAAAAATTCAAGGCACCTCCTTTGGCGAGTTCAGGATTGCGCGTCATAAAATGAATAACGCCACCCAACGCATCACTTCCATAAACGGTAGACGAAGGACCGTACAGAACCTCCGCCCGATCGAGAACATTGTTATCCATGGTGATGATGTTTTGCAAATGCCCGGCCCGGTAGATGGCATTATTCATTCGCACACCATCAATAACCAAAAGCACACGACTGGCTTCGAACCCGCGAATCATCGGACTCCCACCACCTTGCTGACTTCGTTGCATGGCCACCTGCCCTGTATTTTGAATCAGGTCGGCCGATGTTTGTGCATTGAAGTTTTTAATGGTGGCCTGGTTTATCACTTCAATTTGCTGGGCTACTAATCTTCTTTGTTCGGCAATTTTATTCGCAGAGATAACGACTTCATCCAAATAAGAAGTCTTTGTTGTATCGGCTTTTTCCTGTGCCCATACGGGGATACAAATAAGAAATACTATTAGAGTATAAATGGTTTTCATTTCATTTCTAAGATTGAAGAGTTAAAAAATACTCATATCATGAATGCAAACATTCCTGATGAAATCAGGCAGCAATTCAAGTAGGAGAAATAGAAAAAAATGAAACTAGATTCGGGGTGGTGGAGAATCAATGATCGGAGTGTGCGAACTTTGACCACTCAAATAAAATGAAGAATGACTTATAGCGACTGAAGTATTTTGAGGCAATTTACTTTCAATAGAAATGAATTGAAGGGTGAGTAACTGCACCAGTTGTGAGGGGATC
>DAOOCD010000106.1:0-11443 GCA_035408225.1 Cyclobacteriaceae bacterium
ACTTCTCAATCTCGGATACAGACATTCCTTTACGATTAGCATAATCTATTACCTGATCTTTTTCGATTTTTCCTAACCCAAAATACTTTGATTGAGGATTTGAAAAATAAAATCCGCTAACGGCTGCACCTGGATACATCGCGTAAGATTCAGTGAGCGTAATGCCGACTTTATTCGCATCCAGCAATTCAAATAGAAGCTTCTTTTCCGTATGATCCGGGCAGGCCGGATATCCTGGTGCAGGACGGATGCCCTGATAATCTTCCGAGATCAATTGTTCGGTAGATAGCTTTTCATCCTTTGCATATCCCCAAAGTTCTTTTCTTACTCTTTCGTGGAGACACTCAGCAAAGGCTTCTGCCAACCGGTCGGCCAGGGCCTTGGCCATAATCTCTGAATAATCATCATGTTGGGCTTTATGTCGCTCTACCAATTTTTCTAATCCAATACCCGTGGTTACAGCAAACATGCCGAAGTAGTCCTTTCCTGCTTCAGGTGAAACAAAATCAGCCAGGCAGAAATTTGGAAGGTTCTGTGCCTTTTTATTCTGCTGACGTAAAAAATGGAATGTAGCAATAGGAGTGTTATGATCAGGGGTAATTAATTCAATGTCATCGCCTTTATTTACAGCCGGAAAGAATGCTACTACACCATTGGCTTGCAGGCTCTGGTTTTTTATAATCTCATCCAGCATTGTGTTAGCATCATCAAATAACTTCTTGGCTTCACTTCCCACTACTGAATCCCTTAAAATCCCAGGGTACCGTCCAGCCAACATCCAGGTTTGAAAGAAGGGTGTCCAGTCTATGTATTTTCTCAATTCTGATAATGGGTATGAAACAAATTCCTTCCTTCCCAAAAAAGTTGGTTTAGTGAAGGCTATCTCAGACCAATATATTTTGGTTCGGTTTTCCCGAGCCGCTTTAAGCGGGATATAATTCTTCTCTTGCTGTCTTCCTTCATGATCCTTACGCATCTGGCTGTATTCCTGCTTCGTCTTCGCCTGGAAACTCGCTCGGGTGTTAGGACTAATAAGTTCGCTGGCAACGGGTACAGATCGCGAGGCATCCAACACATGAACTACGGGGCCCGAATAAACCGGGTCAATTTTTACAGCTGTGTGAATACGGGAAGTTGTGGCTCCACCAATCAGTAAAGGCAAATCCATCTTTTCACGTTCCATTTCTTTGGCGACATGAACCATCTCATCCAGTGATGGTGTAATCAATCCGCTTAAGCCAATTACATCTACCTTTTCTCGCTTCGCAGCTTCCAGAATTTTATCAGCAGGCACCATAACACCCAGGTCGACTACTTCATAGCTATTGCAGGCCAGTACAACACCCACAATGTTTTTTCCGATATCATGAACGTCTCCCTTTACGGTAGCCAATAATATTTTTGCGGCAGCTTTTCCCGTGTTGCCACTGATGCGTTTCTCTTCCTCCAGAAAAGGTGTCAGGTAAGCCACCGACTTTTTCATAACGCGCGCGCTTTTCACCACCTGTGGTAAAAACATTTTACCCGCACCAAATAAGTCACCCACTACATTCATTCCTGCCATTAAGGGTCCTTCTATAACATGCAGAGGTCTTCCATACTTCTGACGAGCTTCTTCTGTGTCTGCATCTATAAAGTCTATAATACCTTTTACCAAAGAATGAGTGATCCGGTCCTCCACAGTTCCTTTGCGCCACTCGTCATCTGTTTCTTTTTTCTTCGCACTTCCTTTTACGGTTTCGGCAAACTCAAGTAATCGCTCCGTAGAATCATCGCGTCTGTTCAACAAAACATCCTCTACCCTTTCCAATAAATCTTTTGGAATCTCATCGTAAACTTCAAGCATGGTAGGATTTACAATGCCCATGTCCATACCATTGTGTATTGCATGATAGAGGAACGCAGAATGCATGGCTTCACGCACTTTCTGATTACCTCTAAAACTGAACGAAACGTTACTTACTCCCCCGCTCACATGGGCATGAGGAAGATTTTCCCGAATCCATTTGGCTGCTTTAAAGAAATCAAGGGCGTAATTTCTATGCTCTTCAATACCCGTTGCAACCGGAAAGATGTTGGGATCAAAAATGATATCCTGTGGTGGGAAGCCTACCTCATTGACTAAAATATCATATGCACGCTTACAAATGTCAATTCTACGTTGATAAGTATCAGCCTGGCCTAACTCATCAAATGCCATTACTACCGCAGCGGCACCGTACCGCCTTACTAATTTTGCCTGGCGTTTAAACTCTTCAATGCCAGCTTTCATACTGATCGAATTCACGATCCCCTTTCCCTGAAGGCATTTCAACCCTGCTTCAATTACTTCCCACTTCGAGGAATCAATCATTACCGGAATCCTTGAGATCTCAGGCTCTGCGGCCATCAGGTTCAAAAACTTGACCATGGCTGCTTTAGAGTCGAGCATGCCCTCGTCCATGTTTACATCAATCACCTGGGCTCCTCCCCGCACCTGATCCAGTGCAACTTCAAGGGCTTCATCAAACTTGTCTTCCTTAATAAGTTTCAGGAATCGGGCTGAACCCGTTACGTTTGTTCGCTCACCGATGTTAACGAAATTTGAAGATGGAGAAATGGTTACTGACTCAAGGCCACTTAACTTCAGATTATCAGACATGAGCCACCACCTCCCTTGGCTTAAACTTCTTCGCTACTTCAGCAATCTTGCGAATATGATCCGGAGTTGTTCCGCAACAACCACCTACAATATTCACTAACCCTTCTTTCAAAAACTCCTCTATTTGCAACGCCATCTCATCGGGGCTTTGGTCGTAGTGACCAAATTCATTAGGCAGACCTGCATTAGGATAAGCACTCACAAAAAACGGAGCCTGTTCGTTCAAGACCTGGAGGTAGGGCCTAAGTTGTTTTGCTCCCAGCGCACAATTCAATCCTACACTTAGCAAAGGTACATGCGAAACCGAAATCAAAAAGGCATCTGTAGTTTGCCCTGATAATGTACGACCACTGGCATCTGTAATTGTTCCTGACACCATAATCGGTAACTCCTTACCAATCTCCTCATATAACTCCTGGATCGCGAAAAGACAGGCTTTGGCATTGAGTGTGTCAAAAATGGTTTCAACAAGTAGCAGGTCAGCACCGCCATCAATCAGGCCTTTGGCTTGTACCTTATAGGCTTCTTTCAATTCATCAAAGGTAATGGCACGGTAACCCGGATTGTTAACATCCGGAGACAAGGATAACGTACGGTTGGTGGGGCCCATAGCACCAGCCACAAACCTTGGCTTAGCCGGATCTTTCCTGGTAAACTCAACAGCCACATCCTTTGCGATTCTGGCCGACTCAAAATTCAATTCATACGCCAGGCTCTCTAAATAATAGTCTGCTTGCGCGATGGAGGTGCTGCTAAACGTATTGGTCTCGAGTATATCGGCTCCAGCAGCGAGGTATTGACGATGAATGTCTTTTATAATATCAGGTCTGGTGATTGAAAGAAGATCGTTATTCCCTTTCAATGGATAAGGATGATTCTTAAAGCGTTCGCCTCTGAAGTCCGCCTCTTCAAGAATATGCCGTTGAATCATGGTGCCCATAGCACCATCCAAAACCAAAATCCGCTCTCTTAAAATGTCTTGTATTTTCACTCTTTCCAGTTTTTATTTTTATCCAGAAAGAGCCTGATGATTGGCCGCCTATCTTTTCCTAATCCGATTGAAATCGTTCAGGAGGGGAATTAGCACCAAGTTATTGGCAAGGTTGCTAAGACTTCATCGGGCCCGGTCCCTCAGTCTTTCTGGATAAGCACCACAAAGAAACACATTTAGGTAACAATATTAAAATCCGGATGGTTAATTTTGGGTCAGATTAAGTAAACCCATTTGAAACTCGCAGCCATAGATATCGGATCTAACGCAATCCGACTTCAGATCTCCACCATCCTTGACAAAGGCACCAGGATTCTGTTTAAGAAATTAGAATACGTTCGTTTTCCGTTGCGCTTAGGACATGATGTTTTCAGTAGTAACCGCATTAGCGATACGAGTAAAGAGAAGTTTAAGAAGCTGATGAAGACCTATAAACTTCTGCTTGAACTTTACGAAGTTGATGACTATATGTTTTGTGCTACCTCGGCCATGCGTGAATCTGAAAACGGACAAGAACTGGCTGATGAAGTAAAAGAAGAGCTAGGCGTTACCATCCATATTATTGATGGAAACCTGGAAGCAGAAATGATCAACCGGGCTATTGCTTCTTACCTTGAAGAAGAAACCTATTTACACATTGATGTAGGAGGCGGTAGTACTGAACTGAACCTTTTCACCAATGGTAAAAAAATCAAGACACGATCATTCAAAGTAGGATCCGTGCGCGTTTTGGAACATCATGACTCTCCGATTATGTGGACTGACATGGAACATTGGGTAAAAAGTAATGTTAAAAAAGAATATGGCAAGGTAACCGCAGTAGGTACGGGTGGTAACATGAGCAAGATTTTTGAACTGGCTAAAAAGAAACCCGGTCAGGCTATCTCCATTAAAAGGGTTAAGGAGATTCGTGACATGATTGAAAGCTTTTCCTTAGAGCAACGGATTTATGAATTGCAGATGAACCCAGACCGGGCCGATGTTATTGTGCCTGCCAGCAATATTTATCTGAAGGTGATGGAATGGGCTAATGCCAAACAGATACTTGTGCCTGATGTGGGTTTAAAAGATGGCATTTTACTTCATCTCCTCGAAAAAAATCTGTCTCAAAAGAAGATTGAGTTTAAACAAGGCAGGTTTTAAGTTTCTCAAATCAGCTCAACATCTTTAATTATCTCACGGGTAACTTCATAAAATTCCTTATGAATATTAAAAGGCGGCTCCCCATTCTGTTCTTTGATAACATAAGAGCCATCTTCTTTCATGGTATAGGCGTTCACATTATCTTTTAGATTATATCGCAGAATATTCATCACCTGCTTGCGTAGCATCTCCTGCTCCAATAAAAATAACGATTCAATTCTGCGATCGAAGCTTCGCACCATGGCATCCGCGCTGCCAATGTAAGCTTTCGGATTTCCGGCATTATGGAAATAATAAATACGCGAGTGCTCCAGATACTCTCCCACTATTGAAATGACCTCAATATTCTCACTTAGCCCACTCCTGCCGGGTCGGAGACAACACATGCCGCGCACAATCAACTTAATAATTACACCGGCTTGAGATGCTTCATAAAGAGCATCAATAAACTCTTTGTCCTGCAAGGAGTTCAACTTAATTACAATCCCAGCCGGAATTCCGGAGCGTGCATTTTCTGCTTCACGCTTTACGAGATTGCAAAGTTGTATTCGCATATCTCTTGGAGAAGTAATCAGATTGCGATAAGCTGCAGGTTGCGAATGTCCGGTGATAACATTGAAAAACTCAGACACATCGTTGGCATATGCTTCATTGGTACTTAACATACCAATGTCTGTATAGAAACGAGATGTTACCTCATTATAATTGCCACTGGCCAAATGAACATACCTATACACCCGGTTCGCTTCATTTCTGACTATTAGAAGTAGTTTAGTATGAGTTTTTAAGTTATTTACCCCGTAGATGACAAAACAGCCGGCCTTCTGCAATTTCTGAGCTTCCCTGAGATTGTTCTCTTCATCAAAGCGGGCTTTCACTTCAAACAGCACAGCCACGTGTTTACCATTTTCTGCAGCTTTCAACAATGCGGCACTTACCCTGGATTCTTTTGATAAGCGATATATCGTAATCTTTATAGATAAAACTAAAGGGTCTTCAGCTGCTTTCTCCAACAACTCAAGCACAGGCTCCATTGAGTTGTAAGGATGATGCAACAGAACATCACGCTGCTTAAGTATTTCAAACAAATCGCTCTCACCTTGTTCCGGGTAGGAAAGCGGTTTGATGGGTGGTCTCGGTTGAAGTTTCTTATCCTGAAATTCGCGGTGGTTGATGATTTGTCCAATGCCATTAAAGTCAATCATACCGGCTTTGGGAATCTGGAAAATATTCAGATCATCAAGATCCCATTGAATTTTTAACATGCGCACCATCCAGGGGTCAGGATTTTCTTCAATGTCAATCCTTACTACGCGTCCTGTTCTGCGTGTTTGTAATTTTTTCTTTAACTCCTCTAAAAAGTTCGATTCAATATCTTCACTTTCTTCCAAGGTAAAGTCCCCGTTGCGATTGATTCTGAAGAGGTTGATGGAGGAAATCTCAATGTTGCGAAACAGATGATGAATATTTCTCCGGATGATGTCTTCGATGGGAACGAATGATAACGTCTCATCCGGGTTTTCAATTTCATAAAACCTGGGCAGGTTACTTGGCACCTGGATAAATGAAACCCGGAGTTGATTATTCGGATCGTGAGGTACTTTGGTTACCACTCCAAACAGCAGTCGATTATACTTCAGCACCGGAAAGGTGTGATAGTTATCAAACAGCATGGGGGTAAGCATGGGATAGATCGTTCGCTGAAAATACTGATCAACCTCTGTGCAATGCTCAACTGAAAGGGTTTCACAGGTAGCAATCTGAAAACCGTTCTTTTCAAAAAGAGGTTTTAGTTTTTTTATATAATACTCATTCTGATCCCGGACAAACTTCTGGATTTCACTTAATAAGAGTTGGCGGAAAGGAATCTCTCTGAGTCCGCTATAGTCATAGCGTTCTTTACCATAATCCAGGTAATTATAAAGACTGCCCAGGCGGATCGTACAGAATTCATCCAGGTTGGAGGCGGTGATAGCCAGAAATTTCAGGCGGTCAAAAATAGACCGATCGATATGCTTGGCCTGATCTAATACACGATAATTAAATCGCAACCAACTCAAGTCGCGACTGATATAATTACTCTCCTGTATATGCTTACTCACCCAGTCAGTGGATTTACCGACAGCTCCATCCGTCATAACCTGATCCTTTTAGATATCTATTCGGGCATACTTCGCATTCTTCTCAATAAAATCTCTGCGGGGAGCAACTTCATCGCCCATCAACATCGAGAACAAATGATCGGCCTCAGCAGCTGACTCAATGCTTACCTGCTTAAGGGTTCTGCGTGTCGGGTCCATCGTAGTAGACCAAAGCTGTTCAGGGTTCATTTCACCCAAGCCTTTATACCGTTGTATTCCTACACTATCTTCGTTGCCCCCTTTACTTAGTTCTTTAACGAGCGCATCACGTTCTGCTTCATTCCAGCAGTAGCGTTCTTCTCTGCCCTTCTTCAAAAGGTAAAGAGGTGGTAAGGCGATATATACATATCCCTGTTCAATCAGGTCGCGCATGTAGCGGAAGAAGAAAGTCAAAATTAAGGTTCTGATGTGGCTGCCATCAACATCCGCATCCGTCATAATAATAACTTTATGATACCGTAACTTAGACAGGTTGAGTGCTTTGTTATCGTCAGCAGTACCAAAACTAACTCCCAAAGCAGTAATCATATTCTTGATTTCCTCATTCTCATAGATCTTATGCTCCTGCGCTTTCTCCACATTCAGGATTTTACCGCGCAAGGGAAGAATGGCCTGGAAGTTTCTATCGCGACCTTGCTTGGCTGATCCACCAGCCGAGTCCCCTTCAACTAAATACAATTCACAGATACCCGGATCCGAGCTGGCACAATCTGCCAACTTACCCGGCAAGCCTGTTCCTGACAATACATTCTTACGCTGCACCATTTCGCGTGCTTTGCGCGCTGCAATACGCGCCTGTGCTGCCAAAATTACTTTGCTCACTATCATCTTGGCTTCTTTCGGATGCTCTTCCAGGTAATTCTGAAGAACCTCTCCGACTGCTGTATCCACTGCCCCCATAGCTTCAGAGTTACCAAGCTTGGTCTTGGTCTGGCCTTCAAACTGAGGCTCAGCCATCTTTACCGAAATTACGGCCGTTAAGCCTTCACGAAAATCGTCTCCATTAATTTCAATCTTTGCCTTCTCGAGTAAGCCAGACTTATCTGCATAACTCTTAAGGGTGCGGGTAAGAGCCCTTCGGAAACCGGCTACGTGTGTGCCACCTTCGTGTGTATTGATGTTGTTCACATACGAGATCAGGTTTTCGCTGTAGGATGTATTGTAATTAAGTGCTACTTGTACAGGGATCTCACTTTTATCATTTTGAATGTAGATCGGGGCCGGAATTAATTTCTCGCGGGTAGAATCCAGATACTCAACAAATTCACTCAATCCCCCAACTGATAAGAATGCCGTGCTTTTCGGCAAGCCTTGCTCGTCTTTGTCCCTTAAATCTTTAAGGTTGAGTTTTATGCCTGGGTTCAGGAAGGCAAGCTCACGCAAACGCGTGGCAACAGTTTCGTAATTGTATTCGGTAGTGAGTGTGAAAACCTCGTCATCGGGCTTAAAATTTACTGTAGTCCCTCTGCGATCAGAATCACCTACAACACGCACTGGATACTGGGGAATACCGCGATGATACTCCTGTTCAAACATTTTGCCTTCGCGGTATACGGTAACTTTTAATACTGAAGAAAGTGCATTTACGCAGGATACCCCCACACCATGCAATCCACCACTTACTTTATACGTATCCTTATCGAATTTACCACCTGCATGTAAAACGGTCATTACTACCTCTAATGCCGATCGCTTCTCCTTTTCGTGCATATCAGTTGGAATACCGCGACCGTTGTCCTCAACTGTAATTGAATTGTCTTCATTAATGATCACGTGAATATCATCGCAATAACCAGCCAAAGCCTCATCAATCGAGTTGTCAACAACCTCCCACACAAGGTGGTGAAGCCCTTTTACCCCGATATCTCCGATGTACATGGCGGGTCTTTTACGGACTGCTTCGAGACCCTCTAAAACCTGAATATTACTAGCTGAATAATTGGCTTCCTTACTTGGTTTTGGTTCGTTCATTTTGGCTTTTATATAACCTTCAAAAATAAGGTTTTAGCATGCTTTAACCGCATTTTTTTTGGAAAAACCGCAAGTATTTTTCAGCCCTCTTCCTTGCTATGTTAGTGTCACTTGAGATTCAATAACTAAATACTTAGTTTAGAGTTTTAATAGTTTTGGATGAAGGCCTTTCTGACTCTGGTTAGCTGGTTATATATTGGAACTCTATGTTGGGGCCAATCTGGCTTTCAGATTTATGAGGTTCCGGTTTTTAAGAACGCTTCTGATTCTATTCTTTACATAACTCTTCAAGAGTCATTCCGCAATGCTGTTATATCCAATGCAGAGCCCGAACAAGTCGATAGTTTGGGACAGGCACTAAGGATGGCAGAAGCCAACGCAGTTGGTCGTAAGAAAATCTACCAAGGTTCGAATGATTTCTTACCCTACGACAGTTTGAAATTTATTTCTGATTATGGCCTTGTAAAAAATCTGACGCTTTCCAACCTAGCCCTAAGACGTTTGCCAGCTAATTTATTTGAATGCAAAAACCTCGAAACATTAGAGCTTGTTAACACCCGGATAAAAAGGCTAGGCAAGTTGAAGAAGTTGCATTCACTGAAAACGATTCATCTGCTTAACAATACACCTACCCGAGCGTTGAAACTTTCGAAGAGCAAAAGTGTCAAGACGTTGCTTGTAAGAATGGATCGTTCTAACAGACTTCCACGCTCGTATAAAAAGTGGGTGAGCCTTGAAAAAATTGATCTTGCTAACTGCAGTCTTGAAGAATTTCCGAAAGGCTTAACCAGGAACCATCATCTCAAGGAATTAAGACTTGGAATAAACCGTATTACCCTGAAATCCGGAAAAATTGAACTTATCCCCAGCCTTGAGAAACTTGAATTACAAGGTAATGGGATTGAACACCTTCCTGATGCCATTAGGAACCTGCCAAACTTAAAGCGACTTACCCTTACCGGGAATGCAATGAGGTCTGTTAGTCCAGCGATTGCTGAGTTAAAGAAACTGGAGGAGCTATCTTTTTACAGGAACAATCTCACTGCCATCCCCGAAGGGGTCTATTCACTTTCCAACCTTCGCGTGATTGATCTTTACTTCAATCAGATCGAACGACTGGATAGTCGCATCGAAGGGCTTAAAAACATAGAAGTCCTATACCTGTCCAATAATCATCTCATCAGCTTACCCGACAATATTGGTTCGCTTTGTTCCCTTAAGGAGTTATACTTGTCTAATAACCGGATAAGCGAGTTACCTGCCGGGTTAACTGCTCTTAGTAACCTGAAGGTGCTTAGAGTAAATGACAACCTACTTATACAGGTTCCAAAGGATTTACCTAAGTTAACAAACCTCGAAAATCTTGACATTTCAAATAATCAAATGATCGAACTTCCAGCCGGGCTATCTGAACTCCCCTTCTTAAAACTGTTGGTTATCGCAAACAACCCATGGGAAGATTCAACCCTTCCTGAGCTGGTAGCTCAACTCAGAAGCAGAAATGTGGTGGTTCATTCAACTGATTAGACTCCTTACTTCTTCGGTTTAACTTTCGGTTTTTTTTCGTCTTTCTTTTCCTTTTTTCCCTTGCCGTTATCCTTCTCACTCATCAACTGAAGCTTTGCCTTTTGCAATTCTTCCTTCTGAGTCTGGGTAACTTCCGGATACCTGATTTCCAGCTTAGCAAACTGCCGGGTAATTATGGCTGCTATGGCTAAGCGCGCAAACCATTTGTCGTCAGCGGGAATTACAAACCAGGGAGCATAATCTGTTGAGGTTGCACTAAGGGCTTCGGAATAGACTTGTTGATAGTCATCCCAATAGGCACGTTCTTTAAGATCCCCTAACGAAAACTTCCAGTTTTTGCTTGGGTCATCTATTCGCTCCAGAAATCTCTTCTTTTGTTCCTTCTTGGAAACATGCAAGAAGAATTTCATGATCACTGTTCCATTATCACTCAGGTTTTTTTCGAACCTTCTTATTTGCTTATAGCGCTGTTGCCAGAATTTTTCATCAATCTTTTTGACGGATTCAACTCCCGGTATATGTTCATTCAAAATCCACTCCGGGTGAACTTTCGTAACCAGCACATTTTCATAATGTGACCTGTTATGAATTGCTATTTCGCCCCTGGCCGGCAGCGCCAATTCGTGTCGCCAGAAATAGTCGTGATCCAACTCAGCAGAATTAGGAGCTTTAAAGCTATGCACCTTAACACCCAATGGATTGAATCCCGACATGATATGCTTCACGGCACCATCTTTTCCGGCTGCATCCATGGCCTGAAAAACTATTAAAACACTATACCGGTTGTGGGCATATAGTTCATCCTGCACTTCGGCCAAATGTTTGCGTCCATTTTCCAGCAGCAGTTCTGAGTCTGCCTTGTTTAAGGTTTTACCTGTGTACTCAGTGTCAAAATCCTTAAGTTTAATATTCTTGCCGGGCTTGACAGTGTACTTTTTGAGTTGGATTAATTTTTCATCGGTTAGCATATAATGAAGGTTTAATTCTCTAAGCTAAGGATTAGCCTATATCTCTTTCTATGATATAAAT
>DAOOCD010000107.1:0-11424 GCA_035408225.1 Cyclobacteriaceae bacterium
AAATATCTTATTGGTTCTACGGCCCGATGTAAATCGTTTGCCGAAATAACCCTTAAGCTCCTTAAAATTTTCTTTGAACTCAGGTGCTACCAACACAAATGCAGTAGCAGTGTCCCGTATAAGGTTGAAGGCTTTACTTAACAAAAACTGCCGGGTGTTTTTAATCGCAGTATCGTATGGAATAACAATTACTCCTGCGCCTCTGGTTAAGTTTAATTCGGTAGCTTCCGTAACGAGCAATGCATTTTCGGCTGGTATTTTTTGCCCATTTATTGTAACCTCCAGGGATTGAGGAGCAATCATATCTTTTTTAAACTCTTGCCGAAAACCAGTAAGACCATCCAACGGTTTTAGCCCAATGCTTTTAAATTCACCGGCAATAAAGGCAGCTGCTTTATCGATGTGTTCGGGCCGCGAGGCCGACCGTCCCATCATCTCATCGGCTGTCAGCGTTTTAATTACCCGCGTTACGTTTTCTTCTTTGATGAATTTTTGTTCAGGTTGGCCGACTACAACCTGCGCAGATCCAAGCACAAATGCAATCAAAAGTCTTTTCATGGTATGATGATTATTCGGCCAAAGTATTGATAAGAACCGCTAAATCCAATTTGGTATCCACTAGCGGGAATCTTCCGGGATTGGTTTTCTACAACCCATCATTCAAGTCTTACACTTCAGCAACCTTCTTTATTAAAACCCCGCTGATCAGGGCACTTTTACCGTGTAATCGCCAAACACGCGACCCAAATGAAACTGATTTTTGCGCTATTAATAGTATCGATCACAATAACTGCCTGGGGACAGACCAAAATCTCGGGTTCTGTAAAGGACGATCAGGGTGAACCAATACCTGGGGCCAATATCCTGATCAAGGATTCTTATGATGGAACCAGTTCGGCAATTGATGGAACATTTTCCTTCGTCTCTGAAGAGAAAGGCAGTCAGATCCTGATCATCTCCTTTGTGGGATATAAAGAATATTCGCAACCAATAGAACTTACCGGCAAGGCAATCAACATCGCGGCTCTTCTAAAAGAAGAAATCAATCAACTTGATGGCGTGGTAATTTCAGCGGGCTCGTTTACAGCGGGCGAGGAAAAACGCAGAACTATTTTAAAGCCCGTTGATATTGCCACCACTGCTGGCGCTACAGCCGATATAGCAGGAGCACTTAATACATTACCTGGAACTCAAAAAGTAGGTGAGACAGGCCGGCTGTTTGTGCGCGGTGGCGATGACTCAGAAGCCCGCACTTTTATTGATGGCATGGTAGTGCTCGATGCTTACGGTCCATCGGCACCCAATACCCCTTCACGAGGACGTTTCCTGCCTTTTATGTTTAAGGGCACAAGCTTCAGTACGGGTGGTTATTCAGCAGAATATGGTCAGGCGCTTTCATCTGCGCTGGTGTTGAATTCGAAAGACATTGCTGAGATGAATCAAACAGATATCGGGATTCTTTCAGTCGGTGCCGATGTTGCGCATACCCAGGTTTGGGATAGAGCTTCAGTTTCCGGAAAAATTCAATACACCAACATCAAGCCCTACTTCAATCTGATCAACCAGGAGATTGATTGGAGAATTCCTCCGGAATCAGGAGAGGGAAGTTTTGCTTACCGTCAGAAAACCGGAAAGGATGGGTTGTTTAAGTTCTTCGGAAATCTTAATCACACTTCTTATTCGATGTATAGTCATGAAATTCTTGATCCCAGCATAAAATACCAGTATGACCTTACTAATAATTACCGTTATGGCAATGGGTCGTACCAGCAATCGCTTAATCCGAAATGGTCAATGCGTACCGGCATTGCTTATTCCTATAATCAGAACAAAACAAAGATTGACGGAAATCCAATGAATGAGACTGAAGAAGGAATTCACGCTAAAGCCGTGTTCGAGCACTCGGTAAGTGAACAACTTGAAGTTAGAATGGGGGGTGAAATTATTAACCGGTACTATGAAGCCTCCCGATTAAATGCAGCCACCGATGCGATGGAATCGCTTAGTTTTACAGAACCATTATCTGCTGGGTTCACTGAAGCTGAGTTTTATGCCAGCAGCCACTTTGTTGCCAAAGCTGGCGGACGATTTGAATACAACGGATTAAACGATCAGGTATATGTTGACCCCCGGTTATCACTGGCCTACAAACCTGGTAAGCAAGGTCAGTTTTCATTTGCTTATGGAATCTTCCGTCAGTCACCACTGAATAAATATATAAGACTCAATAACCTGCTTAATGCGCAGCGTGCTGAACATTTTATCCTTAATTATCAGATTGTAACTGATCGAAAAACATTTCGGGTTGAGACGTACTATAAGCGATATGATGAGCTAACTAAATTTAGTACCGGCAATCCAACAGTCATTACTACTTCCGGCAACGGGTATGCGAAAGGTGTTGAAGTTTTCTGGCGCGATAATGAAACACTTAAAAATGTAGACTATTGGGTTTCCTACTCCTTTCTGGATACGAAGCGCGATTACCTGAACTTTCCTTCCTTGGCTATTCCTTCATTTGCTTCGGCACACAATTTCTCTTTTGTCTACAAGCATTTCATTACTGACTGGAAAACTCAACTTGGCTTTACTTATAGCTATAGCAGTCCGCGAACGTATTATAACCCCAATAAACCTTCGGATGAATTTAATTCGGATAGAACACCTTCCTATCAGGACCTCAGTGCTAACCTGGCTTACCTGCCCAAAAACAATCTGATCATTTACGTGTCATGCACTAACCTGTTAGGGCGAGATAATATTTTTGGCTACGAGTATAGTGCTCTACCCGATGCTAATGGAGTGTACGTCAGTAGAGCGATCCGTCAGGCTGCAGCGCGCTTTCTATTTATCGGGGTGTTTATCACGCTCAGTAAAAACAAATCCGTCAATCAACTACCCAATCTTTAATCGAATAACCAATAATAAATTAACGAATAACCAATACTAAACATGAAAACAATCAATTTATTCTTTCTGATGTTCATCTCTATCGCCACCCTGGCCAACGATGAAAAGTACTATGAGCAGATGGGTAAACAAATTCAGGCAGTGTATACAGCCAAAACAATGGATGAATACCAGGCTGCTGTTAATACCTTAGATCGTATTGCCGCTGCAGAAAAGTCGAAGTGGGAGCCTTACTATTACAGTGCCTTTGGAAGTATTATGATGGCCACACGGGAAAATGAAGGTTCAAAAAAGGATGCATATCTCGATCAGGCTCTGGCAGCGATTGAAAAGGGAAAAGGCATAGCCCCCAATGAATCTGAGTTGGTTGCCTTGGAAGGATTTGTACACATGATCCGCGTTACCGTTGATCCTGCTTCGCGTGGTCAGCAGTACTCAGGATTGGCTATGCAAACTTTTGGCAAAGCATTAGGGATGAATCCCAACAACCCACGGGCCATGTCTTTGTTGGCTCAAATGCAATTTGGAACTGCTCAATTTTTTAAACAGCAACCAACCGAAGCCTGTGCTACCGCAACTAAAGCGTTGAGTCTTTTTGACAACGCAACAAAACCTGAAAATCCGTTGGCGCCTATATGGGGTAAAGAGATGACAGCTGGTCTGGCTCAAAACTGTAAATAGATTTCAAGTGCAGTTAGATTTTGTGAACCGATAGAAAACAACTTATTTGCATAATGCCCTCGATGATAAAATTTATTAAAACCAACTTTGTTATAATGCTCTGGCTTAGTGCGGCTGGCATTGTAATGAGTTGGTTTATATGGCGCGGGTGCTGCACTAAGATTTCTTCATTACCCTGGATTTCAATCCTTACCGTTACGCTCTGGATTGCGCTGTGGCTGGGAAATTCCTATTTGGCAGAAGCTCTGGATTACTTTTATTCATGGCATAAGGACCCTGTAAAAAGGTTGATTGTTGGGTTGGTAGGCATGACTGTCTATTCGATCGGTATAGTTTACGCGATAATTTATTTTTTCCGCTTTGTTTTTGGTTTTGATGTGGGCGATAATCTTTCCGGAACGTTTACTTCTACTATTATCATCACACTTATTATCAGCATGTTTATGACAGGGCGCGCATTTCTGATAAACTGGCGACAAGCTGCTGTCGATGCAGAAGCCTCGAAGCGCGCAAGTATCAATGCGCAGTATGAAAGTTTAAAGAATCAGGTTAATCCACATTTCTTATTCAATAGTTTAAATGCGCTTACCAATCTTGTTTACCAGGATCAGGATAAAGCCGTCAAATTTATCAAGGAACTGTCCGATGTGTATCGCTACGTATTGGATACCCGCGAGAAAGAGGTTGTACCGCTCGAGGGAGAATTAAAATTTTTACAGGCTTATCTGTATCTGCAACAAATTCGATTTGGTGAAAAATTGAAGATTGATTTAAAATTGACTGATGGGAATAGCATGGTTGCCCCTCTGGCGTTGCAAATGCTTGTTGAAAATGCCATCAAACACAATGAAATTTCAGAGGAACATCCCCTCACCATCCGAATTTTTCAACGCGACAAGTATATAGTGCTGGAGAATACCCTTCAGCGGAAGAACGTATTATCTCAAGATTCCTCCGGATTAGGACTTGAGAATATTCGCAAGAGATATGAGTTTTTAAGCAATGATAAAGTTGACGTTACAGAGGCTAACGGAAAATTCAGTGTAGCACTTCCAATCATCGAACTCTCATGAAGGTATTGATTATTGAAGATGAACCTCAGGCTGCAGAGCGCTTAGCTACGCTGGTGAAGGGACTTCAGCCCGAAGTGCAAATCTGTGCGTCCCTGGATTCTGTGAAACGATCTGCTGAATGGATTTCAAAAAATCCGGAGGTAGATTTAATCTTCATGGATATTCAATTGGCAGATGGATTAAGTTTCGAAATTTTTGATAGAGTGGAAATAAAGGCCCCGGTAATCTTCACCACCGCCTACAATGAATATGCCCTCAAAGCATTTAAAGTAAATAGCATTGATTATATTCTGAAACCTGTAGACAAGGCTGAACTGGAAGCTGCCTTCCGGAAATATCAAACCCTTACACGCCAACAACCGGCTGATAAAATGATGGAAAGCATTGGTTATGCCATGCAAATGTTAACCAAAAAGTATAAAGAACGATTTGTAATAAAGGTGGGTGAGCACCTGAAATCCATTGAAGTGAGCGAAATTCTTTTTTTCTTCAGCCTGGAAAAAACAACGTTTGCCCAGAGCAAAGATGGACGAAAGCATATTTTGGATTTTACCCTTGATCAGTTGGATGGTCTGCTGGACCCTGCGCGTTACTTTAGGATCAACCGTAAATATATTGTTAGCACGGATTCTATTCAGGATATGATTAGTTACACCAACAGCCGTTTGAAATTGGTTCTAAAGACAAGTGACGATAGCGATGTTATTGTGGCCCGTGAGCGGGTGCAGGAGTTTAAAGATTGGCTGGATCGTTGATTAGCGGATTCCGATATTCAGAATCAGAAAGAAAAATAGTTGTGTGAAATAGAAAGGAAGGGCTAGTTTGTTTTCCGCTTTCACTTTAAGGAGATGATAGGCGCCCTGCATGATCAGGGAGAAAAAAAACCAGGCTGAATAATTTTGAAACGGAACGATTCCATCCTTCCAGTACCAGAAATCAAAATGCATGGCTACCGGTTCAATCAACCAATCTACAGCTACAGCCAAACAAGCACCTGCAATAATTTTTAGCAGGGTTGGTATTTTCAAGCCATCCGTTAGGGTAGCAATGCAATACATGATCAGCAACCAATTTAATCCAATGATTATCGGTACCTCAAAAAGTTTAGGCCCCAACGTTGTTCCATACCTATAGTTTCCGAAAATAATTCCTAAGTGAACACCGGCTAATTCAACCAGATAACCGAATGTAAAGATGAATAGTGAAAACCAAAGTAACCTGCGGTTTAATTCGCGGTGATTAACCCATAGAATCAACGCACTCATAAGCAGGTTGAGCGGGGTAAGTAATCTGAAATATTCCTGAAAGGGAGAAAGCATTCCTACAATTCCTACCAGGTGAAATACTGCTATTATCCAGATAGAATAAGGGGTAATCAGCGATGAAAACTTTAGGTAGTATGCCCGCATAATGCTAATTAAACAGGCTTTTAACCAAATTGTTCTTTAATCAGATTAGAAGTTATTCTGCCAGATTGAAGGCAAAGAGGAATGCCTCCACCGGGATGGGCACTGCCACCACAGAAAAAAAGGTTTTGAAACGAACTGGAGAAATTAGGATGACGGAGAAAGGCAGCAAATTTATTGTTCGAGCTTGTACCATAAAGTGAACCCTGGTAAGAAGAAGTGCGGGCTTCAATGGTTCTGGGATCCAGAATATCTTCAGTTTCAATCAGCGATTCTAGATTTGTTCCTAACAAACGATTTAGTTTTTCCAGGATAGACCTTCTGGCCTTGACAATCAGACTATCCCAATCCTGGCCTGTGTTTGCAGGCACATTGATCATTACAAACCAGTTTTCACAGTTCAAGGGGGCATCCGTTCTACAATACTTTGACGTGATGTTGACATAGGTAGTAGGATCGTGATGAAGTGTTTGGCTTTTAAAGATTGCCTCAAATTCCTGCTTGTAATCTTCTGCAAAGAAGATGTTGTGAAGATCCAGTTCTGGGAATTCTTTTTTGATTCCCCAATAAAATATAAGTGCTGAACTGGATCGCTCTTGTGACAGAGTTTTTTTTGGTGGCTTTGCGTTGGGAAGTAATTTGTGATAGGTGGGATATACATCCATGTTGCTAACTACCACTTCAGCTGCCAATATCTCTGTTGGAGTTTTTACAGCCACTACCAAATTCTTCCTGGTAATAATTTCTACTGCGCGTGTATTAAACCTAAACTCAACACCGGTATCAACGGCAAGTTTATAAAGTGCTTGCGTAATCGAATGCATCCCTCCCTTCGGAAAGAAAGTGCCGACATTAAATTCCAAATGTGGAATAGACGTGAGAATACCGGGAGCCTGATAAGGATCTGAACCATTATAGGTAGCATACCGGTCAAATAGTTGTATCAGGTGTTTATTATGAAGTAATCGTTCATTACGCCCATGCATCGTTTCAAATAAACCAAGTTTTGGAATTTGAGGAATCGCTTTGGCTACCGCTTTACTAAGCCAGGTTTTAACTTTTTGTAATGGGTTTTCTAAAAAGATATGTGCAGCCGTATTATAGAGGTATTCCGATTTTTGCAGGTACTCAACCAATGTGTCTCCAGAAATAGCAAGTTTACCTTCTATTTCCTTAGCAAAACGTTTAATATCCGCATAGGCAGTTATTCTGATTTTGTCTTCAAAGAAGTATTCGCAGGAAATATCAAGCTTGTCATAGTTGTAATAATCACGGGGGTTTCTGCCAGCGCTGGTAAATACATCATCTAAGAAATGAGGCATAGTAAATAAAGAAGGCCCGGCATCGAATCGATAGCCCTGATTTCTTATTTCAGTCAATTTACCGCCAGGGTAGGAGTTAACCTCAATCACTAATACCTTAAACCCTGCAGCCCGAAGCCTGCAAGCGGTTGCAAGGCCTGCTATACCCGATCCTATTATTACTATACTCCTCATTGGATTGCAGTTCAACAGATTCTGCCTCCAATAGTTTTTTCAAAAGTGGATTTTCGATATTTTTCTTGCCTTAATGAGCTATACCGAAATGAATAGTGAGAATGACTTGTGTATAAGTTGCGGAACCATACTGAATGGTAATTTTTGCTCTTCCTGTGGTCAACGGGCAAATGTTAAGCGAATTACTTTCAAGGAAGGCTGGAATGATTTCTGGGCCCGTATCTATGGCTTTGACGGAATGTTTCCCCGCACGCTTCGGGATTTAACTATTCGGCCTGGTGTTGCCACACGAAGATATCTTGATGGAAATAGGGTTGCCTACTATGGTCCGGTGGGGTATTTCTTTTTAATGATCACCTTTTTATATCTGGTGGCTAGTTTGTTAGACATTAGTATTGTTGATTTTCTTAAAAATGCAGGTAATTCAGGACTTCAACCAGCTCTAAAACAAGGAAGCGGCCAGGAGAAGTTGATGCAATCAACTTTTGAATTGGTCTCTGATAATTTAAAACTTGTATCGTTTATACTGATTCCCATTCAGGCATTCAGTTCGCGGTTTTTATTCTTCCGCAACAGCGGATTAAACTTTACGGAACATACAGTGCTGCCGTTTTATGGCTTGGGTCATTTGTATTGGCTTAGTATTTTAAGTCTGCTTATATATTCGATTACCGGTAAGTTTCTTCCCAACTGGATACAGATTGTCTTAGCTATTTCGTATTTCAGTTATGCCTATTCTGATTTATTTCAATACCAATCAAGGATAAAGGCAATGGTAAAAGGATTTGGTGTTTATATAGCCACTCAACTATTTTTTGGTTTGCTGGTAGCGCTATTTGTTATTCTGTTGGTGGTGTTTAATTCGGAAGTTTTTGAAATGTTAAAACCTTCCAATAACAGATAATAGACATTTAAATTTAGCTAAGTCACTGTTCTGTCTTCTGGTTGACAATCTTTAAAGCTGTATTTCGCGTATATAGTATCACTTTATAAATTCGTAGGGGATGAAAACCAAACAAATAATTTATTGGGCAGCACGCATCGTTGCTTCATTAATAATGCTTCAGACACTTTATTTCAAGTTCACGGCTTCTCCCGAATCGGTCTATATTTTTACTACGGTTGGTATGGAGCCTTGGGGTAGAATAGGAGTGGGTATTTTTGAATTATTTGCCTCCGTGTTAATACTAATTCCTTCTCTTGTTTGGCTTGGCTCTTTATTAGCACTGGGCTTAATGGCTGGGGCCATAGGGATGCATGCAACCCTATTGGGAATTGAAGTAATGGGAGATGGCGGTCAACTCTTTTTGTATTCCGTAATCGTGGCTATTTGTTCAGCCTATGCTTTCTGGCAAAGTCGAGCTACACTACCTTTAATGATCAGAAGATTTTTACCCTTATTTCTGCAAGAGCCCAAGTAGCTTGTTTAAGTCTTCTGTTAGAGCAGGAACGCTACTAACATAGGATTTAAGGCCTTCGGTCAAATAATTGGGTACTGATTCGTTTTTACTAACCTTCCCCTGAATATCACGAAGTAAATCAAGGGCATCTTTTTTGGATGGAAACTCTTCTGCATCTATTTTTTTCATCAATGAATCAATCATCTGCAAGGTTTCATTGCTGGTCTCAACAAAGGGTGGTAGTGTGATGGTCCCCTGGTTTTTCATGCAGTCATTGTAGTCATCTATAATTTTTTCAATATCCTTCTTGGTAAGTTCTCCGCTCTTTATTTTTGCAGCCGTAGACTTACAATCTTCAAGGAAATTTTCCATCCATTTTTTGAACGTAATATTTGGTAATTCAAGGGTCGAGCCATCTAGTTTTACCAGAAACCTGCCATCATAACTGCTTTGATTCTCCATTCGAAACGCATATAAACTCAGGTATCCGGACTTTACTTGTTTCATCAAATAGATTTTTTTTTCGTATTGCACGGGTTTATACACCTGGCTATCAATGGATACGCTAAGCACTTGCAAAGCGGTAAAGATTTCTTTCTTTTTACCCGCCTCTACCTGAACTCTATCCAACTGGTCATACGAAAGGATGCGGACTTTGCCATACAATGTGTCAGCTTTTGAGGTTATCACATAATTGGTTTGAGCGTTTGCTGAGATGGCGATCAGCATTAGGGCTGCAAGGGTCCTTACCATAGTTAAATTATTAAAGGTCGAAATAAGTCAATAACCAAATCTCCGACAAGCCTCGTCTTTCTTTTATAGACGCTCCCCACTTTTCTTTAAGGCAGGATTCGATTATTTGTCGGAAATAAGGTCAGGATAACCTTTTCGCAACTTTAAACTTTGAAATATTTTTCTGAATAGGTTTATTGAGTGGTTTTTAAACCCCTATGGTCAATTATAACCCTAAAGTCTGGTTTTCACTGATATTTCATGCCTATAGCCGGGGCGTAATGAAGACATTAACACCGGCTATTATATTCATGACTCTTTATTCAGCAGGAATGTGTTACCTCTTGCTGGATGTTTTGCGGTTTCATGAGAGTGATTTTCATACTACTATTTCCATGCACTCTTTGTTGGGGATTGTGCTGGGTTTGTTTCTTGTGTTTCGCACCAACTCTTCTTACGATCGTTGGTGGGAAGGCCGCAAACTTTGGGGCAGTATGGTTAATAATACCCGAAATCTTGCCCATAAGTTGAATGCCTTTTTGGATAAAGACGATGACGATAACCGAACCTGGTTTGCCAGAATGATCCCTAATTTTGTGTTTTCTGTAAAAGAGCATTTACGCAGAGGAGCATTGCTCAGCGAATTAGAACCAGTTGACGATACGTTTATTGCCAACCTCAAGGATGTGAAGCATGTCCCCAATCGGTTGTCATCGATGATGTATGTGCGAATTAATAACCTTTATAAAACCAATAAAATTAGTGGCGATCAGCTTTTTCTGGTTGATAAAGAGTTAAAGGAGTTTTCTGATATTCTGGGGGCTTGTGAACGAATTCGCAATACACCTATCCCATATAACTATAGCATGTATATAAAGCAATTTATTTTTATCTACCTCATTACACTGCCCATGGCCTTTGTTACAACTTCCGGATATATTACAATACCGATTGTGATGTTAGTTACCTTTGTGCTTCTTAGTGTTGAACTAATTGCAGAAGAAATTGAAGACCCTTTTGGTCGGGATATAAATGATTTGCCTACGGACGAACTGTCTGAAAAGATAAAAGTTAATGTGAACGAAATTTTGTTTCAGAAAAATTTATAATCTTCTTCAATCTACAGCAACCGTGTAGATGAAATAAAGTATAATTAATAATATCATTACGGCATACATAACCAGGTCTACCCGCACGTATGCTTTATATTCATGATAAAATTCTCTTAACCTCTTGAACATTATTGCTTAATAGCAGTTTTAAGGGTGTCCAATTATTTAATGGTAAAAGTAACTATTTAGACACATTTCTCGTCTTTTGTATTTTGATATATGTTTATCCGATCGCTGATTCTCTTTGTATGCCTTGCTCAAATCCCGGCATTAGGTCAAACTAAATTTACTGTAAGTGGGTATGTAAAGGATGCCGCCAATGGGGAAGCGTTAATTGGGGCCACCATCTATATTAAATCGCTCCTTACGGGGGCTACTACAAATGTGTATGGCTTCTATTCGCTCACCCTTCAGTCGGGAAATTACGATATTGAAATAAGTTATATTGGTTTTAATACTCAACAGAGGTCACTTGTGCTAAGTGAGAATACGCGATTGGACATTGAATTACAATCTGAAGAAAAACAACTTGATGAGGTAGTGGTGATTTCCACCAAGGATCAGGAAGGAGTAAAAGCATTGGAAATGAGCACCAATCGCCTGGATATAAAAAC
>DAOOCD010000108.1:0-11375 GCA_035408225.1 Cyclobacteriaceae bacterium
AAGATCACTTTTAACCGATACAGAATCCTTTTTAAGTTTTTCATGAAGCTTGTTAATTTCAACGTCATACGAGATCAAATTATCACGGAGCGGCACAATTTCTTTTTGGATAACCTCAAATGATTTTTGAGCCCAGCGGGTATAATCCCATAGCCGTAAATCGTTCACCAAAAAGTCGGCTCCGGTAATGCCGTCTTTCTTGAAGTCGTTGATTTCCAATAACGTCAAATCCTGATTATAGTCCGTTTTGCCCATCGTCTGCAAAATGGACTTATAACTTTTAAATGCTACCTGGCTGGAGTCATACACAGCAATCAGGTTATTGAGTTCCACTAATAACTGATCATCCGATCGCAGAAAAAATTCCTTTTCATTGGCATACTTGCTTTGTATTCCCTTAAAGAATTCATTGGCCCTATTGTACAACTTCTGAGCCTGGAGGAAATTATTCTTTAGTGGCTTAACCCTATCTCTTTTTTCTTTTAATGCCTTTACCCGCGTTTCAATGTCCAATTGCACATCCGACTGCTTGATACCAAATTCGCCTGTGCGAAGATCGCGCCTTGTATACATCTGATAATTCTCGTCATTCCGTTTGATTTCCTTTTCGGTTATCATGGGAAGTGCCTTATCGTAAAAATAGATGGCAGAATCCAGGCTTATGATCAATCCTTCTGTTTGTTTGAGAATGTCATTTTTAAGAGACTTTTCCTGATAAATGATTCCCATATAAAGGTAGGCGCTGGCATTATCTGTGGTTTCTTTCAGATACCGCTTTAAAAAGGGCTCAGCCATCTCATACTGCTTGGCATTCAATAACTCAATCAAGTCTTTGTATTTGACTTTTTGAGCAATTGAAAATGTGACTTGCAGGAGTAAAAAAGCAACGATTAAAGCACCTTTTCTACACATTTTATTTTCTAAAATTATTCCAAGTTATTAAAATTAAGGACATTTGACGAATCACTTTTCAATAACCAAGCCAATTTTAACTATCCCATGAAAAATTTCATTGGCCTTTTGAAAACCGGGCTTACAGCAGTAATTATTATCGGGCTGCTAAAAGTAACCGGCCTGATGGGTGATGTTTCTTATCTTACTCAAACGGTTGCCATGAAGGCTGGCGTACTGGATGTAAGCCCAGTATCAGAAACGAAAGCTGAACCTAAATTTGACTATGCATTCACTATCAAAGACCTGAACGGGAACAAACTTTCCTTCGAAAAATATAAAGGCAAAGTGGTATTTCTGAATCTCTGGGCCACCTGGTGTGGTCCATGTAAAGCAGAAATGCCCGGTATTCACAATCTATATGTCAAAATGAAAGGCGAGCCAATTGAATTCGTAATGCTCTCTATTGATAAAGACAAAGCTATTTCAAAAGTAGAAAGCTATGTTAAAAACAATAGTTATACCTTCCCGGTGTTTATGCCTTCTGGCTACCTGGCTGAGCAACTTCAGGTACCTTCTATTCCAACCACCTTCGTAATTTCTAAAGAGGGATTAATTGTAATGAAAGAAGTGGGTACCCGAAACTACGATACAAAAAAAATGATGGAATTCCTGAAAAAGCAAGCCGCCAAATAACTTTTGATTTACGCATGAACACACCTTTTAATTTAAATGGAAAAGTAGCGGTTGTTACCGGGGCTGGAAGTGGAATTGGTAAGGCCATCGCCATGCAACTCGCCCAACAGGGAGCCCAGGTTTGCTTACTCGATCTTAATGGTTCGGCCGCCAACGAAGCCGCAAAAGAAATCATCGACAGCAATAAGCTTGCGAAAGCATTTCACTGCAATGTGTCGGTACAGGCAGAAGTAATTCAGGTTTTCAATCAGATAGCCACAGAGTATGGTCATATAGATATATTGGTAAACAGTGCTGGTATTTCGCACATTGGTAAATTGGATACCACGACTGAGGCCGACTTTGATCGGCTCTATCAGGTAAATATCAAAGGAATTTACAATGCTATGCTCGGAGCAATCCCTCACATGAAAAAACAAAAGCAAGGGGTGATCCTAAACTTAGCCTCGGTTGCTGCCGGACTCGGGTTAAATGAGCGCTTCGCTTATTCCATGACGAAAGGTGCAGTTCTCTCCATGACATTGTCTGTGGCAAAAGATTATATCAATGAGGGAATCCGGTGCAACTGCATTTCCCCAGGCCGGGTGCATACACCTTTTGTGGATGGGTTTCTAAAAGCCAACTATCCCGGTAAGGAAAAAGAAATGTTTGAAAAATTATCAAAGACTCAACCCATCGGTCGCATGGCTAAACCAGAAGAGATCGCTTCTCTGGCACTTTACCTTTGCTCAGATGAAGCCTCGTTTGTTACAGGCACCGATTATCCCATAGATGGTGGATTTATACGATTAAACACTTAATACATGAAACTCTTTAGATTTGGTGAACCCGGTAAGGAAAAGCCAGGTATTGTTATTCAAGGTAAGATGTCTGATGCCTCTGCCTTTGGCGAAGATTATGGCGAACTATTCTTTGAAAGCGATGGCCTGAATCGGTTGAAAAAATGGCTGGATCAAAATAAAAGTTCACTGCCACTAATACAGGAAGGCACACGACTTGGACCCTGCTTTCAAAGGCCTTCGAAAATTATTTGCATTGGCCTAAACTACACAAAGCATGCATTCGAATCTAAAATGCCGTTGCCTCCGGAACCTATTATTTTCTTTAAATCAACATCAGCGTTAACAGGGCCCAATGATGGAGTCATTATTCCCAGAAACAGTAAGAAGACAGACTGGGAAGTTGAACTGGCAGTTGTGGTAGGAAAAAAAGCTACCTATGTTGAAGAGAAAGATGCGATGGAATATGTAGCTGGATTCTGCTTACACAATGATTATAGCGAACGCGAATTTCAACTCGAACGAAATGGTCAGTGGGCCAAGGGTAAGGGTTGTGATACTTTCGCACCAATGGGGCCTTATCTAGTAACCAAAGATGAGGTTAAGGATTTTAACAACTTGCATATGTGGCTAAAGGTTAATGGCAAAATGATGCAGGACAATAATTCGGACGATATGATATTTGAAGTTCCTTTTCTTATCAGTTACATCAGCCAATTTATGACCTTGTTGCCAGGGGATGTTATTTCTACTGGCACCCCGTCAGGAGTTGGTCACGGATTTAACCCGCCTGTCTATTTGAAAAAAGGAGATGTCGTTGAGTTAGGAATTGAAGGCCTTGGCGAACAGAGGCAGGTGGTTGCCTAGAGTTCTTTATACCATCGTCCAAAATCATGGATCGAGTGTCTTACCTACAGTACCCAGCAATCAGAATTGACTCGCACCAGCATTTTTGGAAATACAATCCAATAAGGGATGCCTGGATAACCGATCAGATGAAAGTCATTCAACGCGACTTTCTGCCGCATGACCTTGCTCCAATTTTAAAGGAAAATATAATTGATGGCTGTGTAACTGTTCAGGCTGATCAATCAGAAACTGAAACTCAGTTTCTACTCGAACTTGCAGCTAAAAATGATTTTGTAAAAGGAGTGGTCGGCTGGGTGGACCTCCGATCAGATGAACTCCATAAGCGCCTTGAATTCTATTCGGATTTTAAAAAACTAAAAGGATTCCGGCATATCGTACAGGCAGAACCTGTTGGTTTTATGCGTGGCGCTGAGTTCTCAAAGGGTATTGGAGCATTGAGACAGTACAACTTCACGTACGACATATTGATTTATCCACACCAGATTCAGGATGCAATCTGGTTAGTGAGTCACCATCCTGATCAAAAGTTTGTGGTTGATCACCTTGCCAAACCCAACATCAGAGAAAAAGAGTTCAATAGTTGGTCAGCCCAAATGAAAGAATTGGCCTCACATACGAACGTGTACTGCAAACTATCAGGAATGGTAACCGAAGCCAACTGGGACACGTGGACGAATGAAGATTTCAAACCTTATCTGGATTTCATTATTAATCATTTTGGAATCAATCGTGTAATGTATGGTTCCGATTGGCCGGTGTGTTTGTTGGCGGCATCCTATCACAAGCAGTTGAACATCCTTGAAGAATTTCTGCGTACTTTTTCTTCTTCAGAAATAGATAAAATAATGGGTGAAAATGCAATAAGATTTTACAATCTTTAAAAATGGATCTTCATCTTAAAGACAAAGTTTACATTGTAACGGGCGGGGCAAGAGGAATTGGCAAATCGATAGTCCGGGCCTTGACAGAAGAAGGCGCGCGGGTGGCCATTGTAGATAGAAGTGCAGAATCCATTAAGACCTTGCCGGATAGTGGACAGAAAGGGAAGTTTTTTAAAGCAGATCTAACATCTGCTGACGCCTGCGATGAAGTAATCAAGGAAATTATTCTGGAGTTTGGCCAGATTGATGGACTAGTGAACAATGCCGGAGCCAATGACAACATTGGACTCGAAGCCGGGACTCCCGAGAAGTTTATTAAATCACTCACCAACAATGCCGGTCATTTTTATTTTATGGCTCACTATGCTCTGCCGCACCTCAAAAAACACAGAGGTACGATAGTCAACATTGGTTCAAAGACTTCTGTAACCGGCCAGGGAAATACATCGGGCTATGTGGCTGCCAAAGGAGCCATACTATCGCTTACGCGGGAATGGGCGGTAGAACTTCTTCCCTATTCAATCCGTGTAAATGCCGTAATCCCGGCAGAAGTTTCAACTCCGCTTTATGAATCGTGGCTGAAGAGTTTTGCAGATCCTCAGGAAAAGTTAAAATCTGTATCAAAAAAAATACCTTTGGAACATCGTCTGACAAAACCAGAAGAAATTGCCGATGCCGTTTTATTTCTTCTCTCCGACCGCTCCAGTCATACCACCGGGCAATGGTTTTTTGTTGATGGTGGTTACACGCATCTTGATCGCGCAATCAGATAATTCTAAATAATAGTATGGCTCTACCCTCATTAAGCAAGTCCGACCTTCAATACGACCCAAGCAAATCCTACTTAATACCTTTTATTCTGGTAACCAGCCTCTTCTTTTTGTGGGGTATTGCGAACAGCATGAATGGAACCCTCATCAAACATTTTCAGACTGCTCTGGATCTCAATCGCGCCCAGGCAGGAATTGTAGACTCTGCATTTTATATTGGGTATTTTGTAATGGCCTTGCCCGCTGCCTTCTTAATGAATCGTATCGGTTATAAAAAAGGGATTTTGATCGGGCTGTTTTTATATGCAGGAGGCGCATTTCTATTCTATCCTGCGGCTGAAATGCGTTTATATGGTTTCTTCCTATTCGCATTGTTTGTTATTGCCTGTGGTCTTGCTTTTTTAGAAACCGCAGCGAATCCTTATGTGACTGTACTTGGAGACCCCAAATCATCCGATAGCCGGATCAATTTTTCTCAATCGTTTAATGGATTGGGTGTAATCCTTGGGCCTGTGGTCGGAAGTCTGTTTATTTTCTCAGCTACTGAAAACACGAACGAGTCACTAGCTGCGATGCCTGTTGCCGAGGCCGAAGCGATCCGTATTGCCGAAGCACAATCTGTGCAGGTACCTTATCTGGTTATTGCTGGTATTGTACTACTCGTTGCTATCCTATTTGCGATAACCAAAATGCCCGAGATTTCTTCACCCGAAGAAAAGGGAGCTTCGTTCAAAGGCATTACCCGTCATCGGCATTTGATTTTAGGTGTGATAGCTCAATTCTTCTACGTTGGTGCTCAAGCTTCCATCTGGGGTTACTTCGTTGACCTTAAACTACATTTTGCTAAAGATTCTCATCTAGAAATTGTTCAGTGGTTGTATCGAATCTCTGAGACGGCAACTCCTACCCAGATTGCCAGCTTTCATGCTTCATTTGCGTTTGTGCTTTTTATGGTTGGTCGGTTTGTTGGAACCTGGTTGCTCACCAAAATCCCTTCTAATAAATTGCTTACAATTTATGCAGCCCTTAGCGCAGTACTTGTGTTATACGGTTGGGTAGGTAATGGATTATCGGCTGTATTAGCGATCAGTCTTACCTATTTCTTTATGTCTATCATGTTCCCAACAATTTTTGCATTGTCAATAAAGAATTTAGGGGAGCAGGTAAAGTTAGGTTCAGGTCTTGTCATTATGGCCATTGTGGGTGGAGCGGTTCTTCCGCCTCTTACTGGTTTATTATCTCTCTCTGGAATCGAAAATGCTTTGATCATACCCTTTATAGCATTCTTAATTATTATGTTCTTTGGATGGAAGGGGTATAAAGTAAGAGAAGCTTGATATGAAGCGTTATTGCCTGGCATTGGATTTAAAAAATGATCCGGCATTGATAGCTGAATATGAAGTCTACCATCGCAAAATCTGGCCAGAGATCGAAAAGAGCATCAAAGATTCGGGTATAGATAACATGGAAATTTATCGTACCGGTAACAGGCTTTTTATGATCATGGAAACCAAGGATGATTTTTCATTCGAAAATAAATCGAAAGCTGATGCTATTAACATAAAAGTACAAGAGTGGGAACAACTGATGTGGAAATACCAGCAAGCATTGCCGCATGCCAAGCCGGGCGAGAAATGGATTTTAATGAATAAAATTTTTGAGTTATAGATACTTCAGTCTAATTAAAATATAATGGCTATTCCTATTTACATCATTGGAAGTTCTAATACTGACATGGTTGTAAAAGCAGAGCGGCTGCCTGCTCCTGGCGAAACCATTCTGGGGGGTACCTTTCTGATGAATGCAGGAGGCAAAGGAGCCAATCAGGCGGTAGCTGCTGCACGACTAGGCGGCAGTGTAACCTTAGTCGCCAATGTGGGGAATGATCTTTTTGGAAAGCAATCCATTCTTCAATTCAAGCAGGAAAATATCACTACAAACTACATCAGTGTCGATCCGGTTTATCCATCCGGAGTGGCCTTGATCAATGTAAATGCTCAGGGTGAAAATTGTATTGCCGTGGCTCCCGGTGCCAATGGTCAGTTAACTCCTGAACTTCTCAAGGCATTTTTTGCAGATATAAAGTCACCTGCTATAGCGTTGGTCCAGCTAGAAATTCCAATTACAACCGTGGAATATATTGTTGAGCAGTGTAAGCAACGGTCCATTCCTGTCATCCTCAACCCGGCCCCAGCGCACGTGTTGAGTAAGGAAGTTTTAAGAAACGTATTTCTCATAACCCCCAATGAAACGGAAGCCGAATTACTTACGGGTATTCGTATTACCGATAATGCTTCGGCTGAAAAAGCTGCTCGTATTTTTCACGAAATAGGAATTCCCAATGTGGTATTAACATTGGGCGAACGAGGTGCATATTGGTCTTCACCAAAAGACTCTGGCTTAGTTTCAGTGCCTGTTGTTTCTGCCATGGATACTACTGCAGCTGGTGATTGCTTTAATGGTGCAATGGCAGTTGCCTTAGCGGAGGAACGATTGCTGGATGATGCTGTTCTATTTGCCTGTAGGGCTGCATCAATTTCAGTCACCCGCATGGGCGCCCAGTCTTCCATGCCAACGCGCAAAGAAGTAGATGCTCATAAATAGGACTTTCAATTCATAAGTAATGTTCACACCTAATATCTGAATATGTTCATCATCGAAAGCTACTCTCTGGCGGTCATCTTCTGTTTCATTACCATGCTTTGTTGGGGCTCCTGGGCCAATACGCAAAAACTAACTGCCGGACAATGGCGGTTTGAATTGTTCTACTGGGATTATGTGTTCGGAATAGTTGTATTCACATTGCTCTTTGCATTAACGGTTGGAAGTACCGGTGATGCAGGCAGACCTTTCCTGCTTGATATTCAACAAGGAGATAATTCAAACATTTGGTCGGCTTTCCTTGGCGGGATTATTTTCAATGCTGCTAATATTTTACTCACCGCTGCGATTGCCATTGCCGGTATGTCTGTTGCCTTTCCGGTGGGTATTGGATTGGCATTGGTTATTGGCGTTGTCATTAACTATCTCGATGTTCCGGTTGGCAATCCTGTGCTTCTGTTTTCAGGGGTAGCCTGCATTGCCGTAGCCATTGGGTTAAATACCTATGCTTATAAAAAGCAATCCGGTACTCAAAAGGCTTCTACCAAGGGGTTGGCACTATCCATTATCAGCGGAAGTCTGATGGGACTTTTTTACAATTATGTAGCTGCATCCATGGCAACTGATTTTGTGCATCCAGAAATTGGAAAACTAACGCCTTACACTTCTCTGTTCATCTTCTCGCTGGGGATCCTCGCCAGCAACTTTATCTTCAATTCATTGATCATGGCATTTCCGTTTACCGGAGACCGGGTAGCAATTGCCAGTTACTTCAAAGGAGCAATTCGCAATCATGCGGTTGGAATTTTAGGTGGCTGTATCTGGAGTTTGGGCATGTCGTTCAGCATTCTGGCATCGGAAAAAGCCGGCCCTGCTATCTCCTACGGCTTAGGACAAGGCGCAACTGTTATCGCTGCCCTTTGGGGGATTTACATCTGGAAAGAATTTAAGGATGCACCCGCATCTATACACCGGATATTGCAATCCATGCTTGGTCTTTATGTCCTGGGTCTCATTATTCTTATTTTATCGAGATAGACCCTTACCAACCGTAAAGCAACATTATGCTTATGCATGGAATTTGAGTTGCTATCAACCATAGCACGCTCCAAAAAACCCTTTTAATAAGGTCTAATGGCCCTTTAATATAATTACTAATTTATTTAGTATTTATATTGCTAATTATGTTAGTATTTATAATGTTTGTGTCAACAAACAAAACGGCTATGAAAATTATTGAATCGCCATTGGTAGGGCAACGGTTTATTACGGCCCGCAACAAAAGTGGAAGGTTATTTCAGGTAAAGCAGGTTTTAAACCAACACCGGGATTTATTGATCACCCGGCTATTGAGAGACATCCCTTATTTCCTTGCATTCAAGTATCAGGCCCGGGCCAATGAAACCGAGTTGGAAGAAATCAAATCCAAGTTGATGGATTTGCAGAAGCGGGATGTTGATTTGACCAACTATGCATCGATCGTAGAGCAAATCAAAAGAAGAACAACCATCAAGTTAAACAACCAGGAATTTTTCAGAGAGATTGATCAACTTTTATTAGGATAAACTCAGCATATGAAGACCATTAAATCTGCCTTATTGGGTACTAAATCTCTGATCGATACAAACCCAGAAGTACTGTTGGTTCAATTGAAAGAAATTTTAAAAGCTCATCGCGAACTAATTATTAATCGATTGATGGGAGATGTACCCACCTACCTTGATTATAAGTTCAATGTAAAGGCGGATAAGAAAATGGTGGAACTTGTAAAGGATAGATTACTGGATTTGAAGAAATCTAATGCTGATCTGGATGCCTACGACTCCATTGTACAGCAAGTACTTAACCGGTCAGTTACCCATCTCACCAATGAGCCTTTCTATGTTGAAATCGATGAGTACTTATCACAATATGTTAAGCCACAACAATTAAAATTTGTAAGCTAGCTGTAAACGAATTAGGTTCTGCCTTACTTCCTGGCCAAAGACTCCAGATCAACTCTTCTGAAAAATATCTCCGCCCCTTCTGATTGAATTTGGATTCGACCTTTAGTAGGTTTAACCTTATAAGCGTGGTTCACTAACGTGCCATTTAGATAAATAGCAATTTCATCTCCTTTGGCAATACACTCCAGCGTGTTCCATTCACCTGCTGGTTTTTCAACATCCTGAGTGCCCCGAAAACCAATCACATCTTTCCAGTTTGGATCCCGACCATACCAATTGATGCGATCGCCATGAATGGTTGCTGATTGACCTCCTGGTTGAAATACAAATGAGTCTTCTTGCTTTTCATTTGCCACAGGACACGTAATGCTGAACTGATCACTTCCATCACCTACCACAATAAAATCCCCAGTTCCACCTTCTATGATCTGACATTCGATTGAGCGCATCCAGATTCCCTCCGAACCACCATCTTCGCCTATGGAATGCAAGAGTATACCACAATCACGGGCATTCTCCAATCTGGGGGCAAACGTTTTTCCGCCCCATTTGAATTCGACTATGAGATGATAATTCTCGTATTCATTATTGGTAGTAATGCAACCCCACTCCTCTCCGGAGATGCGTATCATACCATCGCGAATGGTAAAAACCTTTTTCGGATCATTATCCCGGCCCCTGTTTTGCAGAAACGTGTACCAGCCATTCAGATTACGCCCATTGAATAGCGAGATGGCTTTATTCTTATCGGGTTTTGGCTTCCTTTGAGCGAAGCAAGTCACTGATAAAATTAAAGCAATCGATAAGAGTATTATTTTTTTCATGTTTATCTTACTAGCCTTGAGAATCACAAAATCATGGAAGCAGAATTATTTCCGTTTAGTCGTACAAAAGCTTCAGCAGCCTTAACTCCAGCCTCCACACCTCGAAATTTTTCCATAATCTCATGACCACAATCATAGATACCTGGCGGGTCCTGGCTAATATGACAGTATAATGCCTTTCGTTTGGTTTCCTGTTCCTTCGAGATGTCAACATAATCTGTAGGGTGAAATGTCATGGTTTGTTCACCGGCACATACTTCATAAAAGTAGAGCTGAAATTTATTCTTGACCCGTAACCACGCTTGAATCGTAAGGAAACTGGCGGCCTGATGATCCTTATGTGAATCAATGGGCCACTGGGTGAAGACAAGATCGGGTTCTTCATCGTGCATAAGCTCAGTCATCTTGTTTATCCATTCTGAATTAACGATGGTATCTCCATCTATCTGCCCCAGAAAAAATGGTTTTGCATCTAACACTTTACAAGCCGCTTCTGCCTCTTTGGTTCGGATACCAGCCGCCTCCTTATGTGATTTACCCACAATGCCAGCTTCACCTCGGGTTAAGTAAACCACCTTTACTTCATGACCGGCTGCGCTGAATTTTGCCAATGTGCCACCGCATCCGCTTTCCGGATCATCCGGGTGGCCACCCACACAAATCACTTTCAGCCTGGACTTCTGATTGACTGATTTTGTTTCCGCCAAGGCTGAGAGCGGCAATGCTGCCAAACCAACCATAGAAGCCTTTTTGAAAAATTCCCTTCGGGATGTTTTTTGATTCATAGTATGGTTACTAAGGATTCCATTAATTAGGATGCTTTATTGTTGAACTAAAGTCAGTTTAAAGATTGCACTTTATTTTCAAACCCGAACACGGTAACGACAATTCCTTACATTTACCTTAACGAGTCTGACAACAAATGAAAAGGGTTTTAGCCATCATTGTGATCTCTCAATTTTTTTGCACCTCCTTATGGTTTGCCGGGAATGCGATATTGCCAGACATCATTACCACGCTTCACCTTGACCAAACTTTCTTAGCTCATCTTACCAGTGCCGTCCAGTTTGGATTTATCTCGGGGACATTGGTTTTTGCGCTCTTCACAATCTCCGAT